>DASRER010000028.1 GCA_035651995.1 Terriglobales bacterium
GAAAGGGCCCAGGGCCAGCGAGGGCTACATCCTCGACTTTGAGAAGATCTACGAGAAGATTGCCGAAACCCTGGAGATGGGCGGCACTGGCGTGCTCATGCAGGGCGGCATCCACCCCGACTTGAAAATCGATTGGTTCGAGAGCCTCTTCACCGGCATTAAGCAGCGCTTCCCGCAGATCTGGCTGCACTGCCTGTCGGCGTCTGAGGTCCTGGCCATCGCCGAGTACTCCGAGCTCGATCTGCGCACCACCATCGCCCGTCTCCGCGACGCCGGCCTCGACTCCATCCCCGGCGGCGGCGCCGAGATCCTCGACGACGAAGTCCGCTACAAGATCGCGCGCCTCAAGTGCCTCACTCAGGATTGGGTCAACGTGCACCGCACCGCCCACCAGCTCGGCATGCGCACCACGGCGACCATGATGTTTGGCGTGGGCGAAAAGCTGGAGCACCGCGTCAACCACTTCAAGGTCGTGTACGACCTCCAGGAAGAGACCGGCGGCTTCACCGCCTTCATCCCCTGGACGTTCCAGCCGCACAATACCGCGCTCGGCGGCCGCCACTGGGACGAAGCCACCAGCGTCGAATATCTCAAGACGCTCGCCATCTCGCGCCTGTTCCTCTCCAACATCGAGAACATTCAGTCGAGCTGGGTCACGCAGGGTCTGAAGGTCTGCCAGCTCGGACTGCGTTTCGGCGGCAACGACGTGGGCTCGGTGATGCTGGAAGAGAACGTCGTCAAGGCGGCAGGCACCTCGAACTGCACTACCGAAGAGGAACTGCGCCGAATCATCCGGGGCGCGGGCTTCCGACCAGCCCAGCGGGATACGCTGTACCGGACGATGTTCCTGAATTGAGAATCGGGCAGCTAGCGAAGAGCAGCCGTCACCAGCTTTACCCTTCCTTTTTGCACCTTGAAAAACGTGAGGCCGTCCTTCGAAAGGCAGATGGCGTTGTTGCCCGTTTCGTCGGTGGGTTGAAATACTGCGGTCAATTGACCGGTCACCCGGTCAAATACTGAATACCTGTACATTAGCATGTTCTTTGAATCTGGCTTGGAGAAGAAGACGACAACCTTACCTTCCACCGCCGCGACATCGGAAGCGTGAAATCCAGGTTCCGGAGCCGCGAACAGAATCCGGCGCGGTGCACCTCCTGGTGGAAAAACGAGCACGTGGTCGGACTGCAACATGTAGATCGCTCCGTCTTCGCCTTCCGCGGCGGCGGCCTCGGGCGAGCGGCTCTCAATGTCGCGGAGTGCATCTTCCGCAATCTGCTCCAATGAGTTGCGTACGACGTTTCCGGCGGGGCCGAACTCCACCAAATCAGTCTTTCCTCGCATTTGTTCCGCTGCCCGATCGTCAAAGTATCCATGCACAAGGATGTGTTCGTTTCCCAAGGCTACAAAGTTCCGAGCCCGAAAGCCCGTGGCGGTATTCAGATGCAATCGCGACGGAGTACTGGAGCCCTTGCCGTAGGTGTAAACGTCGTAGCCACCACGGCGGAGTGCAACCATAAGTCTGAGGCTTCCATCTCGACTCACCCGAAATGCCGTGAACTCGCGGTCGTCGTTTTCCTCCGCCGGCTCGTAAAAACTGAACACGCCGTTGGGTTCGAGCTTGAGAATTACGGCAGCCCTCGGACGGCCAGTATGAAAGAAAAGGTTGCCGTCAGCATCACACTGCGCGTTGTCGGTAAATCCGAAGGCAGGGATGCCTATGTCACGCGTGGTCGACGCACGTAACGGTATCGGGTCTTGTCCGAGGGCGACTGTAGTGCACACCAGGAGCAACGTCAAAATGCGCGCCATCAACAGCCCCGTTTCTGTTATGGCAGCCGCAACGCGGGTTCGCGCAGCGAAATATTGGGAGGGGTCATCCGGTCGGCGGCACCGGACAGATCGCCGCATGTCGGAATAAAAGCAACCAGTTCCATGCCGCGACCGGTGCGAGTCTGTCGAGACGCCTTGGCGTAGCGTAGGGGCGTCGCCTTCGGCAGTTTGCCTTCGGGCCCGCATCCATTTTCGGCGCTGCCAACGTAACAGCTCTGATTCTCACCAACCTAGCACTGGGTACCGGGAAACAAATCCCTGCATTGTCCCGAGAATCCCGAGCACGCGAGCGTGTTCCATCGCGTTTGATCACAAGTGCACGTGGTCTGTCTCGAAACGACTTGTCCTGATGAACACACCGCAGCTGCTGATGTGGCGGCGAACACAGCAAATATCAGCGCGAACGCCCCTTTTGGCATGGACGACCTCCTATCGAAAATCCAGCACCGAAAAGCTACCCACTTTTCCAGCGATCCCGCAAGCGGCAGAATGCGTCATTTGCAGATCAGCTTAGGCGCTCTGAGACCTCGTCTCGGACGGCTTCCGCCCCGCCCAGCGCGACACCCTGTACCGGACAATGTTCCTGAATCGAAGGTACTGGCTTGAGCGCTCGCTACTTCAGCGAAGCCGTCATGATCTGGAGAGTTCCGTGCTGCACCTTCAAGAACTCTAGCCCATCGTTTGAAAAGCAAACGGCATTGTTGCCGGTTTCAACACTTGGCTGGTAAGTGCGGAGCACCGCCCCGCTCAGGGCGTCGAGCAGCGAATAACGGTACTGAATCAAACCACGATCGGGAGACCTGGAAAAAGACACCAGCAATTGCCCGCCGTTCACCGCGATGTTGGAGGCGCGAAACCCCGGCTCCGGCGCCTTCACCTGGATTCGACGGATGACCCGTCCCGTCTGCGAGACCACCGTTACCTGGGTATCTTGCAACAGGTAAATATCCCCCACCTCGCTCTCGGCCGCAGCAGCATCGGGTGATCGTCCAAGGACCTCCTTCAGTGCGCTTACTGGGCCTTGGTCCAACGATCGCCGGAGAAGCTGCCCGGAAGCGTCGAACTCGAACAACCCACTTTTTCCTGCTTCAACCGCACTCGGCGCCTCGCGAAAATAACCTTGCAGCAGGACGTGGCCATTTTGGAGCATTGCAAAATTTCTGGCTTCCAGCCCCTGCGGGACATCCAGGCGGATCCTTGTTGGCATGCTCGCGTCGCTGCCGAACTCAAACAGGAGCGGTTTACCCTCATGCGCGTTCACCAGCAACCACAACTTTCCTCGCCTGCTTACCCGGAATGCTACAAACCATGCACTGGCCTCCTGTTGGGGCAGCGAGTAGACGCTTGTGCCGCCCTTTCGATTCAGCCGAAGAATAAGAGGATCGTTGTAAACACGGGTAGCGTGGAAATAAAGATTTCCGGCCTCATCGCATTGAGCATTTCCGAAGCCTCCGAACCCCGGAACCCCTGCATTACGCACGTCCGTAATTGCTAGTGTTATAGGGGGCGGCGCTGATGGTTCTTGCGCAGCCCCCGCCGTGGCAATCGCCGCGGCAAGTACAGCGTAACCAATGCGAGGAAAACTGTTGGTTCGCATTACTGTAGGCTGACTCCCGCTTTGTCTTGAGGAATTCCGTCGGTCGATCCGCAGCTTGCCCAGGCGATTCTGTCGTCATAATCTGGTCGAAACGAAGCATTCTCGATACGCCGTTCCTTCTCAATTCGACGACCCTGCGGTAGGCAACGGTCGGCAGCCATCGAAACGTAACACGACAAGGGAGGGTCGCTGCCGCAATATGTGCCGGGAAAGTCGTAGTCGCAATTTCCAATTTCACCCTCACAGGCAGTCGCCGAGACCATCTGCCCTGTGCAGGAGCAAAGAGTTTGCGTGGTGACCCTGCGACCGCCACATGGAAAAGCAAAGGTTCCAACCAGCAGCAATCCCAGAAGCACAAAGACCTTCCGAAGCGTTTCGTCCTTTGCAGCTCAGAATTCGCGGCATTGTCCCCCCTTGGTAATACGACATGCAAGCGTCAAAGAGCGTCACAGCCGATGTCGTGGCGTCGAAGGGACACATCGACAAATTGCGACGCCCGAGGCAACGCCGTCACATCAGGTACAATCATTTTTTCTGACTCCGCCGCCGCCGGCGGCAATAGAGAGAGCTTGTCGTTGAACATGATGACGGTGATCCCAGCCATGGCCCTGATGGCGGCGGGCTCTCCGCGCGGCGTGGGCCATTACTTCCGCACGCACTTCCTCGACACGACCTTCAAGGGCCTCTACCAGCCAAATGGCTTCGACCTGGCGCTGCTGGTTCCCTACTTCGTCGTCCTCATCATTCTGGCGTTCTACGGGCTGCACCGCTACGTCCTCGTCTATCAGTACTACAAGTATCGGCGCAATCGCTCGCCGCAGCCGCTCGGGCAATTCGCTGACCTGCCGCGGATCACGGTGCAGCTGCCCGTTTTCAATGAGCAGTTCGTGGTTGACCGGCTCATCGAGTCGGTGTGCCGGCTGAATTATCCCCGCGAAAAGCTCGACATCCAGGTGCTCGACGACTCCACCGACGAGACCGTCACCGTCGCCCGCGGCGCCGTGGAGCGCTGGGCGGCGCTTGGCTTTGACATCAGCTACCACCACCGCGACAATCGCGGCGGCTTCAAGGCGGGCGCGCTCCAGGAAGGCATGCAGTCGGCCAAGGGCGGGCTGATCGCCATCTTCGACGCCGACTTCACGCCTCCGGAAGACTTCCTGCTGCGCACCGTGCACTACTTCACCGACCCAACGGTCGGCATGGTGCAAACCCGCTGGACGCACATCAATCGCCACTACTCGTTCCTGACGGAAGTCGAGTCCATCCTGCTCGACGGCCACTTCGTCCTCGAGCACGGAGCGCGCTCGCGCCGCGGCGTCTTTTTCAACTTCAACGGCACGGCCGGCATCTGGCGCCGCGCCGCCATCGAAGACGCCGGCGGCTGGCAGCACGACACGCTCACCGAAGACACCGACCTCTCCTACCGTGCGCAGCTTCGCGGCTGGCGCTTCCGCTACCTGCAGGACGTGGAGTGCCCGGCCGAGGTTCCGGTCGAGATGACTGCCTTCAAGACGCAGCAGGCGCGCTGGGCCAAGGGCCTGATCCAGACGTCGCTGAAGATTCTGCCGTCGGTCCTGCGCAGCAACGTGCCGCGCAAGGTGAAGGTCGAAGCCTGGTACCACCTCACGGCCAACATCAGCTATCCGCTCATGATCGCGCTGAGCGTGCTGCTGTTGCCCGCCATGATCATTCGCTTTTACCAGGGCTGGTTCCAGATGCTCTACATCGATCTGCCCCTGTTCCTGGCCTCGACCTGCTCGATTTCCAGCTTCTATCTGGTCTCACAGAAAGAGCTCTACCCGAAGACGTGGAAGCGCACGTTCCTCTACCTGCCGTTCCTGATGGCGCTCGGCATCGGGCTCACCATCACGAATTCGAAGGCGGTGATCGAGGCGCTGCTCGGCATCCGCTCGCCGTTCGCGCGCACGCCCAAGTATCGCGTCGAGTCGCGCAAGGACAGCGCCGCCCGCGCCCGCAAGTACCGCCGCCGCCTCGGCTGGGTTCCCTGGATCGAGATCGCCATCGGCGCCTACTTCGCCACGACCGTCTACTACGCAGTGGTCAACGAGAACTACTTCACCGTGCCCTTCCTCGGACTGTTCGTGCTGGGCTACTGGTACACCGGCCTGATGTCGCTGCTCCAGGGCCGCTTCGAGCGCCTCTCGCTCACCGCCACCGAGCCGCACAGCAAACCCTACGCCGTCGGGGTCTAAAAGTCGCCGGCCTTCGGTCGTCGGCGAAGGGGCTGGGACTGACACGAACGAAGCCCCACGACGCTGTTCTCTCTTGAGAGTGTCACCAGGTTGCGCGCGATGGTGAACAGCCACGAGCTGAAGGCCGTCTTGCCGTCGTACTGGTGCGCTTCCTCGATCACGCGCGTCCAAGTGTCCGGGAAGTGGTCGTCGGCCGCGGCGCGATGGCTACCGCGCCGTCCAGTCCTCAGCAACCCCGCCCCGAATGCTAGAATCTCGCTTTTTCCCACGAGGTATGACCTTGCGCAAAATCATCGCTGCCCTGTTGCTTGTCTGCTCCGTTTCCGCCGCCGCCCTCGAGCGTCAATCGAATGACGACTACCGCGCGCGTCGCCAGAAACTCGGCGCGCTCGCCAAAGGCGGCGCCGTGCTGCTGTTCGCCTCCACCGAGGCTTCGGCGGGCGACGCCATCAGCGGCTTCCGCCAGAACAATAATTTCTACTACCTCACCGGCAATCCCGAGCCTGGCGGCGCGGTGCTGGTGGTGGGCGCGCGTGAAGCGGCCGACGACAAGCCCGCGCGCGAGTACTCCGAAGTTTTGTTTCTCCCGGCGCGCAACATGGTGCAGGAGAAATGGACCGGCCCCAAGCTCGGGCCCGACAGCCCCGAGGCCAGGCAGGTCACCGGCTTCGACCGCGTGGCCTCCCTGGAGACATTGCCGCGCGTCCTCGCCGAACTCGGCCCGACCAGGATCTACGCTGACGTGCCTCGCTGGAACGGCACGTCGCCTGACGCGCAGGGCATCGAGGGCCTCGCGCGCCTGAACGCCATTTCCGGCCAGGTCGCCGACGCCAAGCCGCTGCTGGCGCAGTTACGCATGGTGAAAGATGCAGGCGAGCTCGCGCTTATCCGCAAAGCGACCGACGCTTCCGTTGCCGCGCACCTGGCCGCCATGCACGCCATGAAGCCTGGCATCAACGAGCGCGAAATCTCCGCGCTCATGCAGTACGAGTTCTTACGCCGCGGCTGCGAGCGCTCCGCCTACGCGCCCATTGTGGGCTCCGGCTTCTACTCCACCGTGCTGCACTACTCCGCCGACGACAAGACCGTGGCCGACGGCGACGTGGCCGTGCTCGACGTGGGCGGCGAATATGGCATGTACGCCACCGACATCACGCGCACCCTGCCCGCCAACGGCCGCTTCACCGACCGCCAGCGCGAGATCTACAACATCGTGCTTGGGGCGCAGCAGGCCGCCATCCACGCCTTCGTCGCCGGCAAGTCGATGCTGCGCGGCGACGGCCCCGACTCGCTCAACAAAGTCGCCAGGGACTACATCAACACTCACGGCAAGGACTTGCACGGCGAGCCGCTGGGCAAGTACTTCATCCATGGCCTCGGCCACTTCGTCGGACTCGAAGTTCACGATCCCGGCGAGAACGTTCCGCTCACCGCCGGCATGGTCTTCACGCTCGAGCCCGGCATCTACATTCCCGAGGAAAAGCTCGGCGTGCGCATCGAAGACACGTTCATGGTCGCTGCCGACGGCTCGCTCGTTTCGCTCAGCGCCAAGCTCCCCAGAACGGCCGAAGACGTGGAGCGCGAGATGAAGAAGCGTTGAACACCGCGCCATCGGGGCGGGTCATTGGGTCCTGACAGCTCGACTCTCGTGACCCGGCCCAATGAACAATAGACCGATGACCCGGTGTTCATTGGCTCTGTTATCCTGTGAGGCTGCATGCTGGTCTTCTATATCGCGCTGGTGGTGTCAGTGCTGGCGCTGGTGTGGGCAGGAATCGCGATCTTCCTCAGGGTGCGCCGGCACATGAGTGAGTCCGCCGGCAACGGGGCTTCGCGGAACCGCACCAAGACCGGCAGCCGAGACGAACAGCCATGAGCAAAGCCACTTCACAAGTCCAGCCGCTCGCCCGCCCGCTTGTTCCGGCGTTCGTGCGCGAAATCACGCTGATTGTCAGCGCCAGTCTTTTTGTCGCGCTTTGTGCGCGCCTCACCCTTCCGCTGCCCTTCACGCCCGTGCCGCTCACGCTGCAGAACTTCGGCGTGCTGCTGGTGGGCATGATGCTGGGCGCCCGTCGCGGATTCGCGGCCCTGGTTCTCTACCTCGCCGAAGGCACGCTCGGAATGCCCGTATTCAATCCCACCGGACCGGGCGGCCTCGCACAACTTCTCGGCCCCACCGGCGGATATCTGATCGCCTATCCGCTGGTCGCTGCCATTGCAGGATTTTTCGCTGACCGCGGACGCAAGTGGCTCACGCCATCGCTCGCCCCGGCATTTTTCGCCGAGCTCTGCCTGGGCGCCGTGCTTGCGGAAGCCTTGCTCTTCGCCGCAGGCGTGGGCTGGCTGGTGCTGATTTCTCGCCAGCCGCTGCTCAACGTGGCGCGCTTGGCCCTCTACCCGTTCCTCTTCGCTGAAGTCATCAAGATCATGGCCGCCGCAGGGTTGGTGTCGCGTCCGGGCGTGGCGCGCCTGCTACGGAGCTGATCGTGGCTGCCAATTCCGACTCCGCCGTCCTCACCTCGGCCGCCGACGTGCGCGACATCACCGTCGCGCACAGCCCCGATTCCGACGACGCGTTCATGTTCTACGGGCTGGCGACCAACAAGGTCCGCCGCGCCGGCCTGCGCTTCACCCACGTCCTTTGCGACATCCAGACGCTCAACCAGCGCGCCATGGGCGACGCTCCCTACGACCTCACCGCCATCTCCTTCCATGCCTATCCGTATGTGCAGGAGAAGTACGCGCTGCTCACCGTGGGCGCCAGCGTGGGCGAAGGCTACGGGCCCATGGTGGTTTCGCCGCGCGCCCTCACCCAAAGCGAGATCAGGCGCAAAACCATCGCTGTCCCCGGCACGCTCACTACGGCCTACCTGGCGCTGAAGCTGTTCGCGCCCGAGGTGCAGACCGAAGTCGTTCCCTTCGACCAGATCATTCCGCGGGTGCTGGCCGGCAAATACGAAGCCGGACTCATCATCCACGAAGGCCAGCTCACCTTCGCCAAGAGCGGGCTGCACCGGGTGCTTGACCTGGGTGACTGGTGGCGCCGCGAAACCGGCCTGCCGCTGCCACTGGGCGGCAACGCCATCCGCCGCGAGCTGGGGGCGGAGCTGATCGCAAACATCGCTTCGGCGCTGCGCGAGAGCATCGAGTACGGGCTGTCGCACCGCGAGCCAGCGCTCGCCTACGCCATGCAGTTCGCCCGCGACCTCGATCCGCAGCTCGCCGATAAGTTCGTGGGCATGTATGTCAACGAGCGCACGCTGGATTACGGCCCTGACGGCCGCGAAGCCGTCCGCCGCCTGCTCGAGATGGGACACGCCGCCGGCATCATCCCGCACGAGATCAAGCTGGAGTTTGTGGGGTAAGAGAACTTCCACCACACAGACACAGAGTCACAGAGAAAAAGTCACTCATTCTTTTCCGAGAAAGGGACGGGAGAGCACGTGATGAACGTTCTGCCGTCTTTCTCTGCGTCTCTGTGGTAAGTGTTATCGCCCCGCTCCCGCCGAGTAGTGCTTTCCGATGATCACGCCGATCTCCACCGCCGCATCGGCATCGAGCCCGTCAAACTCGAACCCTACACCCTCGGCCACGCGATAGCGCGCCACCACGCGCAGGGGCCGCTGAATGCCCTCGCGTTCATCCACGACGACCAGATCGTAGAGCTGCCCGAGGCGAAAGTCTTTCTGCGTGTCTACCAGGAGACCGCCTCGCCCAATCACCGCCACAGGCCCGAGCACTTCCTTCTCCGCGGTAGTTGCGACTACTTTGGCCGAGGGTGGCAGCGCCACCCGTTCAAACTTCCGGCGCTCGTGCACGCAGCCCTCCCCGTCGAGCTGACTTGCGGGAACTATGCAGAATCCACGGCACTACTACCAGCAAAAAGGTACCACCTTCACAAGGCCAAAATACGCCAAATCGCGTCGCCCCCGGGACTTCTACTGTATCGGTTCGGGAAACGAGAATATCGGGTCAATATCCACCGGCACTCCGGTGACGCCGGCCAGCGACTTCTTCAGTTCATCCGGCATCTTGTCGTAACGAGCCAACAGCGCTTCTCCGCGTTGCCGGTCGCCAGTCGCCTCGATCTCCAGCAGCTCTTTGGCGAGCGCCGCGATGGCTGCCGGCATCCGCTGATAATCAACCCGGTAGCGGCCCGAGACGCTGCGTGTGATCGCCTTCTGCTCCGCGAGGAAATTGAACTCCATCATCTCGGCGCGGCCATGCGCCTCAGCCACGCCGAAGCGCATGGTGCGAAACATGCCCGCGACATACGACGCGTAGTACTCCGGCAGGCGCTCTTTCGGCAGCGCACCCTTGTCCACGAGCCACTTCAAACCGAACATGCCCACGGTGTCAGCCTTGGCCTCTTCCAGCCCGCTGTAGGCCGGCCCAACCGCCTCGCGGATGTCCACCTGCTGGCCGTTGCGGCGGGCAAACGCCGGTCCCAGGCCGTGGCAGATCTCGTGCATCACGGTCGATGCCATGTAGCCTTCGCCCGAGGCCTGCGCCGCCTGCTCCGGTTCCATCAGCTTGCGCGCGATCGGCAGGATCACCACGTTCACGCGCGCATCCATGAAGTTCTTGAAGAACAGCTTTTTCGATCCCTTTTCCTGGTGGATGCGCGGATCGTTGGGCAGATTGTCGGCCACCGGCTGGTATCCATGGCGCAAGTCGCCGGAGCGGAACGGCGTGTCCATCACCTCCATGGGCGTGAGGTGTTTCTGCTTGCTCGGACGGTCCTCGGGCGGAAGCGGCAGCGCCTCCTGGATGTCAGGCACGTACTTCTGGTAAAGCGCCAGCTTCTGGCTCTCCTCGCGGTTGCGGATCATCACCGCGCCGCCGTAGCTGGTCTTCACGCCAAGCAGGCCGTCGAGATAGGTCTCGTAGGGCGCATAAATAATGTCGAACTTCGGATCGTTCAGCTCCAGCCAGGCGATATCGCTCGGGTAGTAGTCGTCGGTGAGCAGCGCGTCGGCGCGCAGCGTGAGGAAGCGCGCGAACGCCGGATCGTCGCTCAGCGCCGCGGCCTCCTTCAGCAGCCTGGCGGCGGGAAGAAGGAACTCGCGGTAGGCCACGCGGTACGGGATCGCGTCGAGTTCGCCGCCGTTGCGACGCACCACCGTGCGTTCATCGTAGATGGCCTTCTTCTTCTCCGGATGAGCGGCCACGTACTTCTCGATCTCTTCGCGCGTGATGCCCTCGGGATAGAATCCGCGGCCCGGCGAGAGCGATTCCGTGCCCACGAACGGCCGCTCCTCTTCCAGCAGATCGAAGCGGCTTCCGTTGATGCGCAGCATGCGCGCGATCTTCTGGTCCCGCGGGTTCCTGCTGTTCATCAGGCGCCTGAGCAGCGCCAGCGCTTCAGAATCCGACTGCCGCCAGTAGATGTAATCAATGTAGTGGTTCGCCTCCACCAGCTTGTCCACCAGTTGCCGCTCGCGCGCGCTCAGGCCAGCGCCGTTGAACGGCATCCGGTAGGGCTGCCACTTGGCAAGCTGCTGGTCCAGGTCCGCCGCGGGCTTCAGACTCTGCGCGCCGCGCGCCGTGCCCGTACGCGCCATTCGCGCGGCCGGCGCCGGTTGCGTCTTTTTTTTGACAGCTTGCGCCGATGCTCGGTTGGCGGCGGTAAGACAAAGGGAGAAAACCAGGCAGGCACTCAGAAGGGTTCGCATGTAGGCCGAAAAATCTTATCACTCCGGATCGCCCGACCGGCCCCTCACTCGATCACCCGATGGTCTGGTGGCCTGCGTGTCCCTTCGTGTCTTTGTGTTTCCGCTTTAGATCTTGACCCTGTTCGCCAGTGCGTCCGATCACCCGCTCAACCGATTTATGATGGTGAGGTGCCCGACCCGCAAATCCTCCTGATCGACGCCGACGACACGCTCTGGGAGAACAACATCTACTTCGAGCGCGCCATCGCCGAGTTCATCTCGTTCCTGAACCACCGCGAGCTTTCGCCGCCCGAGGTCCGCGAGGTGCTGAACCAGGCCGAGCGCGATTCGATCGTCACCCACGGATACGGCCTGCACAGCTTTGCCCACTCGCTCGTGCAGACGTTTGAGCGCCTTTCGGTCGAACCGCTCACGCCGGCGCTGCACGAGACCATTCACGGCTTCGCCCATGCCATCGCCGAGCATCCCATCGAGATCATCGAGGGCGTGCCGGAGACGCTCCAGTACCTCGCCGGACGGCATCGGCTGCTGCTGGTGACCAAGGGCGTGATCACCGAGCAATCGGGCAAAGTCGAGCGCTCGGGCCTGAAGGAATACTTCACCGCCGTGGAGATCGTGGCGGAAAAGAATCCCGACGCCTACCGCTCCCTGGTCAGCAAGTACGCCCTTGCCCCCGGCGTGACCTGGATGGTGGGCAACAGCCCGCGTTCCGACATCAATCCTGCGCTCAGCGCCGGCCTGAACGCCGTCTTCGTGCCCCACGACCAGACCTGGGTGCTGGAGCACGAAGAAGTGGGCGTGCCCAGCGCCGCCGGAAAGCTGCTCCAGGTGCAGCGTTTCGCCGATCTGCAGGTCCACTTCTAGCACTCAGCATTCAGCACTCAGCCCCTGCACGCCCTCGCCTGGCAACCACCCTTTGCCGGGCTCAATCGTGTGAGGGCTGAATGCTGAAATGCCGAGTGCTGAGTGCTGCGGTCGGCGGTTACCCCGCGCACCGCCCCGGTTACTCCCGTGACCCTCCGAACCAAGCTAACCAATTAAGCCGTTGCCGCGGCGCGTGGTAGGCTCGCACTGCTCGGCGTATTTTTCTCCCACGCCTGCGTGGCGGTGAGAAAAGACAATTTCCGTCGCCTCCTGATGACGTTCGAGGCCCTCGCGGACCTTGGCCCCATCGTCACCGGCGAAGGCGACTTCTCGCAGACTTCGCGCACGCTGCTCGCTTCGCTGCTGGAAGCGGTGGGCGCGCGCGAAGGCGCCCTCCTTTCCTTCACCGACAAGCCCGCCGTGCTGCGTTCGCTGGCCGCGCAGGGATTCCTCGCGTTCCCCGACCCGGCGCTCATTCCGCTGCTGCCGCGCAACGTGCACGCGCTGAACACGGCCAAGCTGCCGCAGATCATCGGACCCGGCGGCACAACGATTGACAACTTCCTCAGCTCCAACGGCAACGTGGCGCCGGAGCTGTTCAAGTGCATCGCCCCGCTGCGCATCGGCAGCAAGCTGGTGGGCGTGATCGCGCTGGGACGTCGCCACGGCGAAGCGCTCTACGGCCCCGACGAAGTCGACGCGCTCACCCTGCTCTCGCACTATGTGGCGCTGGCGGTGCACAACTGGGCGCTGGCGCAGTCGCTGGAGCACCGCATCACCGAAAACCTGCGGCTGATGGCCTCGCTGCACACCTTCTACGACAACGCCCTGGAGGCCTTCGCCGCCGCCATCGACATCAAGCACGTCAACGTCCGCGGACACTCGCTTCGCGTGGGCCGCTACTCGGCCGGCATCGCCGAGGCCATGGGCCTGGAGCCGGCGCAGGTGGCGGGCATGCGCGCCGCAGGGCTGCTGCACGATATCGGCAAGGTGGCGGTGGACAAGCGCCTGTTCGCCAAGCCGGCGGCGCTCGATCCGGAAGAATTCCGCGAGATGGCCGACCACACCACCGTGGGCCACCGCATCGTAAGCGGCGTCGAGTTCCCCTGGCCGATCGTGCCCGAGGTGGTGCGCTCGCACCACGAGCGCGCCGACGGAACCGGCTATCCCGACAAGCTTCACCTGCCCGAGATCGCCATGCCCGCGCGCATCACCGCCGTGGCCGATACGTTTGACGCCATGGTCACCGAGCGCCCGTATCGCGCCGGCATGAGCGTGGGTGAAGCGCTGAGCGAACTGGTGCGCATCGCTCCGCAGAAGTTCGACCCGCAGGCGGTGCAGGCGCTGCTCATCCAGGTCCGCCGCGACGCCGCCGGCAGCAACCGCACGTCATTCCTCGACGAGAGCGTGGTGTGCAACATCGCGCCGACCGATGTGGACCACCTGGCCTCGTCGCTCAACCACAAGGCGACGAACGGGCGGGTGTATCTGACCTAAGACCGCCCTCCGCTGCCCGCTCCCCGATCTCCGCGTCGGCCAGAAGGCAGCATTTCGGTGGAAGCATCGGCCTTCAGGCCGGTGAAAACGACGCCCCCGAAGATTCTTCGGCCTTGGCCGCGGGCCGGGGCTGAAGCCCATTTTCCATGCGCCAGGATTCGCCGGGCTGAAGCCCGGCGCTTCCACCGGCGCGTTATCGCGCGCAATCCGGGCCTCCACCTCTCCTTCTCCCTACCGGATTTACCCATCAAGCCCCTTTGGGGCAAAGCCCCTCCCCTCCCCCCTCCCCCTTCCCCTCGGTCCAGCAGAATCAAGACTTTGGCGGGAAATTCCCGCCAATACAGGCGATCTACAGAGGTTAGAGGTAAATACAGGCGCCGCAAGGATTTAGCTATCAAAGAGCAAGGCCCGCGCGTGTGCGCAGGCCTGCTTCCAGTGTAGCGGATTCCGTGGGGAGAATGGGAAGGAGCAGCTGAGATTTATTGCGAATGTTGACAGCAGTTTGCGGAGAAATCTCGTGCTGTAGCGCTTGACAACATTCATGAGGGTCACGCGAACCGGCCCAGTCGGTGCTAGCTCGTGTGGCTGAGTTGCGATGTGATCGCGCGGTATCAAAGACTCGAGATCGGGGGCAGCGGGATGCCACGCAAGGCTCAATACGTGTGCCGAAACATTGGTGGCGGTTCCGCTAGCGCCGAAGGTTACGGTCACATTCGGAGCGACCGCTTGCCATTCGCTGTGCGGCTGTTCCAGGCGGCTCTTCGCCGGTCGCGATAGGTGCCAGAAATGGTGAGCCCAATGCTCCAACAACCACAAACGTGGTCAAGTCTCGAGTGTTCCATTGCATGTAGCTGATTTGATCAGCTTCAATCATCGGAGTTTTCGCCCTCCGCAACTTTTTCCGGCCTCCGGGTTTAACGGAACCAGAGAACGTGCACCTTGTTCCCCCTAGCACGCAAGGGCCGCGTGCAAAGCCTCACCGGGCTGGTTACTCCAGCCTGGTGGGGTCCTCCTCATACAATGTCATGGGCCCGCGGTAACGAACGCACACGGAGCACAACATGAGGATGACGCGGAACGGGCTTACATCCCTGGTCGCGGCCGGAGTGGTGGTGGTGGGTCTGCTGGCGGCCGCCGGGTTCGCGGAAAAGCGCGCCAAGACGCCGCAGCTCGACGAGAGCAAGCGCGCGCTGCATGCCCTGAATCGGCTGACCTTCGGCCCGCGCCCGGGCGAGGTGGACCGCGTGGCGCGCATGGGCGTGGACAAGTGGATCGAACAGCAACTGCATCCGGAAAGCATTGACGATGGCCAGCTCGAAGCGCGCCTCTCCGGCTTCCGCACGCTGAAGATGGATTCACGCACGCTGGCGCAGAACTTTCCGCCGCCGCAAGTGATCAAGGCGGTCGCGCAAGGACGCCGTCCGCTGCCCAACGATCCGGAAAAACGCGCCGTGTACGAAAGCGCCATCGATCGCTACGAGCAGAGGAGAGAGAAGAAGCTCAACGCCACCGACAAGAACAGTCCCAATGGCAATGGGAACGACAACGGCAACAGCAATGACACCGCCACCGGCGCACCGGCCGATCCCAGCGAGCCTGACATGCGTGCCGGCGCGAATGGCGGCGGGCAGCCAGCAACCAACACGGCCGACGCCGGCAACGGGCGGCGCAATCGGAAAAACGACGATCCCGAACTGCGCGCGCGCCGCCGCGAAGCGCGGATGAATGCCGAGGCCAACGCCGACGACATCATGGCGCTGCCGCCCGAGCGCCGCATGGACGCGGTGGTCAAGATGCCGCCCGAGGACCGGCGCGCGCTCATCGCTTCCCTGCCGCCCGACCAGCGCCAGCAGCTCATGAACAGCTTCACGCCGGAGCAGCGGGAGCGGCTGCAGGCGATGCAGAACCCGATCGCCGTGCCGGTCAGCGAGCTGCAGCAGGCCAAGATCCTGCGCGCCGCCTATAGCGAGCGCCAGCTCGAAGAAGTGATGACCGACTTCTGGTTCAACCACTTCAACGTTTATCTGAACAAGGGCGCCGACCGCCTGCTGGTGGGCGAGTACGAGCGCGAGGTGATCCGCCCGCACGCGCTGGGCAAGTTCCAGGACTTGCTGGAAGCGACGGCGAAGAGTCCGGCCATGCTGTTCTATCTGGACAACTGGCAGAGCATCGGGCCGCACTCCGACGCGGCCGAGGGCCGCGCGCGCCGCAACAACAACGGCGGCGGCTTCCGCCGCAATCGCCGCGGGCCGTTCGCGCGCCCGTTCCCGGGCAACGAAGGCGGTCTGCCGCGTCCGCAACCGCAGCAGGCGAAGAAGCGCTCCGCCGGCCTGAACGAGAACTACGGCCGCGAGCTGATGGAGCTGCACACGCTCGGCGTGAACGGCGGATACACGCAGGCTGACGTGACCGAGGTCGCGCGCGTCTTCACCGGATGGACCATCCGCCAGCCGCAGCAGGGCGGGTCGTTCGAGTTCGATGAGCGCCGCCACGAGCCCGGGGACAAGCACGTCCTGGGACACACGATCAAAGAGCACGGCCAGAAGGAAGGCGAAGAAGTGCTGAAGATCCTGGCCGAGCATCCGAGCACGGCGAAGTTCATCTCGACGAAGCTGGCCATGCGCTTCGTCTCCGACACGCCGCCGGCGTCGCTGGTCGATCGCATGTCGAAGACGTATCTGAAGACGCACGGCGACATCCGCGAAGTGCTGCGCACCATGTTCAGGTCTGAGGAATTCTGGTCGCAGGACGCCTATCGCGCGAAGGTAAAGACGCCGCTGGAGTTCGTCGCGTCGGCGATCCGCGCCACCGGTGTGGACGTGGCCAACGCGATGCCGCTGGTCGGGCAGCTCAACCGCATGGGCATGCCGCTCTACCAGATGCAGCCGCCCACCGGCTACTCGATGAAAGCGGAGGCCTGGGTGAACTCGTCGGCGCTGCTGGCGCGCATGAACTTTGCGCTGGCGCTCGGCTCGGGACGCATGCCAGGCCTGCGCTTCGATCCGGAAGCGCTGCTGAATTCGCCGCCGCCCACGTCGGCATCGGCGGCCATGCCGGCAAGCGGCGACGACGCGCAGGCGACGCTGGCCATGCTGGAGTCGGCGCTGCTGGCCGGCGACGTCTCGGCGCAGACGCACGACACCATCGTGAAGCAACTGAATGATCCCCAGGTCACCGGCCGCCGGCTCGACGATCCGCGGCGGGCGCCGAATGCGGGAGTGATCGCGGGATTGATATTGGGATCACCTGAATTTCAACGGCGCTAGGAAACCGCTGCTGGCTGCTCGCCGATGCCAGCAGCCGGCAGCCAGGGGCCAGCAGCGAATTGAGGTTGTCATGATTACACGCCGCGTATTCCTGAAGTCCGGGGCCCTTGCCGCGGTCGGCACCGCGGCATTGCCCGCATTCCTTACGCGCGCGGTTTACGGCGCGCAGACCACCGGCGGACGCAAGCGCCTGGTCATCATCTTCCAGCGCGGGGCGGCCGACGGCCTGAACATCGTGGCGCCGCATGGCGAAGCGGCCTACTACCAGATGCGTCCGTCGCTCGCCATCCCGCGCTCGGGCGAAAACGGCGTGATCGACCTTGACGGATTCTTCGGCCTGCATCCCTCGCTGGCCGCCTTCAAGCCGCTGTGGGACCAGAAGCACCTGGCGATCGTGCACGCGGCCGGCTCGCCCGACAATACGCGGTCGCACTTCGATGCGCAGGACTACATGGAATCGGGCACGCCCGGGTACAAGGGCACGGAAGACGGATGGCTCAACCGGGCATTATCCAAAGAGGAAGCTGATGCGACGCCGTTCCGCGCCATTTCGCTGGGCGCGTCGCTGCCGCGCATCCTGCTCGGTTCGCAGCCGGCGGTGGCCATCAACAGCATCGCCGACTTCGGGGTGGGCGGGCGCAGTCCGGCCGCGCAGCCGCTGGCCAACACCTTCGAAGCCATGTACGCGCAATCGGTGGACACGGTGCTGCACGGCACCGGCGCGGAGACCTTCGACGCGGTGAAGATGCTCAAGTCGGCCGACCCGGCCCGCTACCAGCCCGCGCCCGGCGCCAACTATCCGCGCGGACGCTTTGGCGACGCGCTGCGCCAGACGGCGCAACTGCTGAAAGCCAACCTGGGCGTGGAAGTCGCGTTCACCGACATCGGCGGCTGGGACCACCACGTGAACGAGCCGCCGCAGCTCACCAACATCCTGCGCGACTTCGCGCAGTCGATCGCCGCGTTCTGGACCGACCTGGGCCCGCTCGGCGAAGACACGGTGGTCATCACCATGTCGGAATTCGGGCGCACGGCGCGCGAGAACGGCAACCGCGGCACCGACCACGGCCACGCCAACGTGATGTTCGTGCTCGGCGGCCCGGTGCGAGGCGGCCGCGTCTATGGCCAGTGGCCCGGCCTGGAGATGGAACAGCTCTATGAGGGCCGCGACCTGGCCCTCACCACCGACTTCCGCCGCGTGGTCGGCGAAGCCGTGGCGCGCCACGTGGGCAACACCGCGCTGGATACGGTGTTCCCGAATTTCGACAACTCGCCGAAGAAGTTCCTGAACTACCTGGGATAGGTCCGGCGTTAGACCCTGACGATTGTCATCCTGAGCGAAGCAAAACAGCCGGCAAGAGCCGGCTGTTTTGTGCGGTCGAAGGACCCCTATCGCCTTTTCGGACGCCGAGCACGTGAGCGCCTGGAATTCCGAGTCAGGGTTGATGGCGGCCCGCGCAAGGCCGAACCGTGCAGAAGCGCTCACGCGGCACATCCGTGGTGAAAGTAAGGATCCTTCGACGCGGCAACGCCCGCTTGCGCGGGCGCTGGCCTTGCTCAGGATGACCCCAAGGGCCTACCGCGCCGCCTGCTCCTTCTGGATCTGCGTGGCCACATCGCGCGACTCGCGGTCGAAGGTTGCGCCGATCACCTCGTCAGCAGAGCCCGACGACGTTTCCGCCGCCTTGTCGAGGGAGGGCGAGGTCACGCCCATGCGGAACAGCCGGTACTGAACCGTGCCCTGAAAGTCGTTGCTGCCCGAGGCGCTGCTCATGCCGGTGGCCCGGCTGAGGAAGCCGCCAATTTTCTTCTTGGTGTTGTCCTTGGCGGTGACGTCGGTGAAGACCACGTAGTCGCAGTCCTTCGACTTGGCGTCCGCCATGGCCGGCGCCTGGTCCGGGCCTTCCACCTGCACCACGTCATAGCCGAAGCGCGCCAGTTGGGTGATGAGCTGGTCGCGCAGGCCGTTGCCGTTCAGCCCGCGGCTGCTGCGGTCGCCGATCGTGACCACGCCCACGCGGAGCTTGCCCGGAATCTTCTGTCCGACAACGCCGCCATGGACTTCCGGTGTGGGCGCTTGCGCGCGGGCGACCCCGAAGCCCGACTTGCCCATGCGGCCGCGCACTTCCGGCGTGGGCGCCGGCAGGCGCCCTGCGCCAAAGCGCACTTCCGGGGTCGGAGCGGGCGCCCGCTGCGTGGTGGCGCCGGCGCGGTTTCGGGCAGAGTTGCCCATCATCGCGCCCATCATGCCGCCGAAGCCCATCATCTCGGAGTAGCTGCTCACCTGGCGATAGCCGGCGGGCGGCTCGAACAATCCCGGATCGAGCGACGACCTGGAGATATCGAGCGCCTGCTGGCGCATGGCGCCGGACTGCCCGTCTTTGCCGCTGAACGTGGTGGTCACGTCAACCGGGTAGCCGAGCCTGGTCAGCGCCATGATCCCGGGGCCGGTGTACTTGATTTTGTCCTCGCAGTCGGGACGGCGTTGGCGCCCGCCCGGAGCCATCGGGCCTTCCATCATCTGGCGCTCGGGCCGAATGCACGAGAGGTGGCTCTCGGTGAAGTCGATGTACCAGCCGTCGCTCGACATCTGGAACGATCCCGGGTTGCAGGCGTCCGGGCTCGACTCGGCCGTGATGCTGGTCTTCACGTGCCGCGCGGTGTAGCCGAACATCTGCTTGCGCTCGCCGGTGTCGGTCACGCTGGTGTTGAAGGTGATGGTGCCGCCCTTGCGCGCGCCACCCTGCGGCCCTGCGTCTTCGTCCGGCGGCGGCGCAGATTGGCGGGGCGCACCCGCACGCGGCGCGGTGGCCGGCGCGGCGCCCGCTCCCGGCTGCGACTCGGTGGTGACCATGTACGTCTTCGTGCTGTCGTTCAGCGTGATCACCTTGCCGGTGTCGCACTGGTGGATGGTGATCATCCGCATCGGGCCGAAGTTCATCTCGTCGCGCGAGCGCTCGCCCTTGATGTACGAGGTGGAGTCGAACGAGTTGCCGCTCACCGACATGCGCTTCTTCACCGTCTGGTCGGCAAACAACGCGCTGAGCGGAACGAAGATGACGAGCAGGACACCAGCAGTGGAAAGGCGCTTCACAGGACCTCCCAGGCGGGATGGAGAGTACTTACGAACGCACGATTCTACATTGAATACCGGGTCATCGGGCCATCGGGCCATTGAGGGTTCCGGCGCGTGCTGCGCGCGGCCAGGCGCGGCCCAATGTTCAAGGCCGGATGACCCGAAAACTCAACGTTCGCCGGCGCCCACCGCCCAGGCGTCCAGCGACAACGACCGCAGCAGGTTGCGTCGCATGCCGGCCTCGAGCTCTCCCAGTCGCTGCGCGGCGCGCGCCAGCCAATCGAAGTCCACGCGCTCGCTGATCGCGCGCAATTGCGGAACGGCGTCGTGGTTGCGCACCAGGTCCGGCGCGCCGGACTTGAGCATCATCACATCCTGCAGCAGCGAATACGTGGTGCGGACCAACTGGTCGGTCTTCTCTTTGCCTTCGGCGCCGGCGCGATAGCGCTCGGTCACCTGGAAGAGCGCGCTGTGGTCGGCGTCTCCCGCGGCCGCGGCCAGCAGCGTGAGCGCATCCAGGCGCGCGGCGATGTACGCCGCCAGGTCGAAGGTGCGCGCGCGGCCAACGGCGCCGCCGGCTAGCCGCGCCACCAAGGCGCGCTGCCTGGCGTTCAGCTCGGGCCGCGACTTTTCCAGGTACTTCTCCAGCTCCGCCACCGGCAACGGCGTGAGAGTGAAGGTCACGCAGCGCGAGCGGATGGTGGGCAGCAGCGCTCCCGCGTTTTCCGCGAGCAGAAAGAGGGTGGCGTACCCGGGCGGCTCTTCCAGCACCTTCAGCAGCGCGTTGGCCGCCTCTTTCATGAAGGCGGAGCCGGTGAAGATGTACACGCGCTCGCGCGCCTCGGCGGGGCGCAGGTAGATGCTGGCGATCACGCGACGCACCTGGTCCACCTTGATCATCATCTGCGGCGGGTCGGGCGGGATGATGGTCACGTCGGGATGCGTCTGCACGAAGATGCGCGTCTCGCGCTTATCGGCGTCGCGCAATGCCTCGCGCGCCTCCACTGCTTCCTCGAACCGCGCGCGCAAGTCGTCGGCCTGGGCGATGCGCACGCAGTTGGCGCAACGTCCGCAGAAATCCGGCAGCCCGTCCCTGGAAACTGGCGGATCGTTCCTGGGGGGACCCAGGCAGTTCATCGCCTTGGTGAGCATCTGGGCGAGGGTGTACTTCCCCGCGCCTTCGGGCCCGGCCAGGACCAGGCCGTGCGGCAGCCGTCCGCGGCCGAGCATTTGCCGCAGCCGGGTGACTACTTCGACGTTGCCGTGGAAATCGGAGAACATGAATCGCTATTTTCCGGCGGCGCGGCGCGCCGAGAGGACCGCTTTTCGCGCCCGCTCGCGGTACAGGCGCAGGCACAGCACGATCCCGCCCAGCACGCCGACGGCGCACGACGCATTGTGCGCCCACCAGTCGGCCATGAAGAGCTGCTGCCGTTCGGCGGGCAGCAGATCGACGAAGTCCTGCGGCACGTCGAGCACTCCGTTGCGCGCCAGCACGTATCCCAGGGCGCCCGCCAGCGCCGCCGCAAGCGCAATCATGGCAAACAGGAGGCCTACGGGGCGCAGCAGTTCTCCCGCGCCCAAGGCGCGCCGCGCTCCGGCGCGCGCCGCTGCCGCCAGCAGCACGCCGAACGGCAGCGCCAGCCACCACGTGTCGGCCACACCCCAACCCAGCGCCAGCAGGGTGGGCGACGTGGTATCGAACAGGGGAACGTGCCCGATGGTGAAGTACTCCCCGGAAACGCGCACGGCGACCTGGTCCTGAATGATGCCGTAGGCCATGGCCGCACCGGCGCCGAGCGCCACGATCCAGAGCCACGCCAGCGCCGCGCGACCGTTCATGCGCCGCGGGTGACCGGCGCGAGCAGACGTTCGCGCACCGCGGCCACGATTTCGCCGTGCACCAGCTCCAGGGGCCGCCGGGCGTTCACCAGGAAAACGCGATGCGCGTCGCGGCGCGCGATCTCCAGGTATTGATTGCGCACGCGCTCGAAGAAAGCGCGGCTTTCCTGCTCGAAGCGGTTTTCGTCGCCTTTCGCCAGGCCGTGCCGCGATGTATTCCTGCGGCGCGCGCGCTCCACGCTGGCCGCCGGGTCAGAGTCCATCACCACGGTGAAGTCAGGCTGAAGGTTGCCGCAGATCACGCGATGAACGTCGAGCACAGCGGCGCTGCCCAGCCCGCGTCCGGCGCCCTGGTAGGCTTCGGAGGAATCGGTGAAGCGGTCGCAGAGAACGTACTTGCCGGCGGCGAGGGCGGGATCGATGACTTCGGCGATCAACTGCGCCCGCGCGGCGAACATCAGCGCCAGCTCAGCCGTGGGAGAGAGATTCGCGGTGCCGGAGTTGAGCACGATGGCGCGCACGCGCTCGCCGATTTCGGTCCCGCCGGGCTGGCGCGTGGTCACCACGTCGAGGCCGTCGCCGCGCAGAACTTCGGCCAGCTTCTCCAGCTGCGTGCTCTTGCCGCAGCCGTCGAGGCCCTCGAAGGTGATGAATTTGCCGCGCCGCGCGCTCACGGCTGCATCATAGCATCGGGCCATCGGGCCATTGACAACCTGCCCCGCCGCGGAGCAGTTTTGTAGCCGGGCCGAATCATCTCTGGCCCTTGGGGCCCAGGGACCACTGGCCCGATGTCCCGATCTTCACTGCCATGCGCCTCGGCGATGACATTGACGACTACTGCTCGCGCTGCAAGCGCACCACCGACCACTCGGTCGTCTCGCTGACGGGCGACGAAGCGCAGAAGGTCCGCTGCCGCACCTGCACCTACGAACACACGTATCGCAAGAACCGCGGCGGAAAAAAAGAGATGTCGAACAAGGAAGCGTTCGACCGCGTACTGGCCAGCGTGATGGGTCTGCAGCCTGCCTTCGGCAGTGCGCCTGAATCAGGCAAGAAGAAAAAGAAGCATTGAACTAGCGCGAGCCGCTGGCCGCGCGGCGCCGCGGCCCGAGAAGACCGGCAACCGCCTTCAGCAGGGCGGCCGGACCTTCGCTGGAATCCACGCGCACGTCAGCCGCGATGTCGGAACTCTGGCCGCGCCCGAGGCAGAGCAACACGACCGGCGTGGCATGCCTTTGTCCCATTTCCGACAGCGTCCTGCGCACGCTCTCCGGCATGGTGTGGCCGATGACGAGCACGTCAAAGCGCGACCCGTCGAGCAGTTTTTTCGTGTCGTCCGCGCCTGTGGCGTCGCTAACGTCGTAGCCGGCAGAACGCAATACGGCGTTCCGCGTTTGCAACAGGATTGGATCCGAGGACACCGACACGATTCGCTTCGCGGCTGGCATAGCGAATGCCTGCTCCTGGCCCTGTGGAATTTCTGGACTGCACACAGAGTACCAGCCAGTTGCCGCGCCGCAAGCGCCAATTTGCGCCCGGATTGCACCATGAATTGTGCAGCTCTGGATGCCGTGGCCCTGTGAACGAAGCCACCGGGCCGTATCCAAACCGGACATTCGCGGCGTGGGTGGAATGCTGGTCGCCTGCGCGGTCGGATGTTTGTTGCTCAGCAAGCACGCTGGAACTCATTGCATTCCCAGCGGCCCACGGCTACCATTGCCCGCCGCAGACCGAGGAGGCGCCGTGCTCACCGTTCAGACCCGTAACGTCGCGCCCGACGTCGCCGTCGTCGAAGTCACCGGCCGCATCTGCATCGGCCGCGACTGTCAGCAGCTGGAGTGGCAGGTCAACGAACTCATCCAGAAGGGCACCCGCAAGCTGGTGCTCGACCTGACGAACGTTACCCACATGGACAGCACGGGCATCGGCATCCTGGTGTCCTGCTCGGGGAAGATGCGCGTTGCCGGCGGCGAACTGCGCGTGGCCGGCGCCACCGGCGCGGTCGAGAAGGTCATCAAGCTCACCCAGGTGGACAACATCGTCCCCCTGTTCCCCACGGCGGCAGCAGCAACCGAGAACTTCCGCACTGCGCCGGCCTGATCTGGCCTGCCTTGCTTTGGCGGATGTGGCCCTCTTCTTTCGGCTTCCTCTCGCTTCCCGGCGGTTTTGGCTTGGCGGTTGCAGCGACGTGACTGAAAGGCGCGGCCGGTGCGGCTTTCAGCCGCTATTCAGGCAGGTGAAGATTTGCGCGCAACTAGCATCATTCGCGGCGCTTTGCTTCCCGGGCTGCTGCTGGCAGCATTCACCGTAGGGTCACAGGCGCGCGGGGAGGAGGGTGCGCGCGCGGCATCCATCGCCCCACTTGTGGACTGGGAGTTCCACTCCGTGGTGCCGTTGGGGGCCGAAGCGCTGCAGTTGCCGCCGGCTGATCGCATGTTCGTGCTGTTCGCCACGGCCGAGAGTCCCGGCTTCGAGGGCATGCGCCGCTACGTCCAGGGAAGCACGAGGCTTGTGAAGGACCGCGACGGTGAGCCGGTCCGCTACTTCCCCGCCAACGTTTCGTTTCGTGTGACCGCCACCGCGCGGCGTCCGTACGCCGAAACCGGTGAGCCGCCGTTTTCGCTGAAGAGCAGGTATGCGCTCGACGACCTGCTGCTCCACCTGGTCTTCCGCGCGCGCGTCTACCGCGGCCTGAACGTGCGGACCCTGCAACCGAATGACGTGCAGCTGATTGGTGTCCCCGCCGATGTGCCCTACGACGAGCGCATTTACCGCGTGGACTTCACCCTGCGCGACGTCGCGGCCGAAGACCGCGTAGTCCTGGAAGTGCTCTCACCCGACGGCGAGCGGCTGAGCAAATTTCATTTGGAATTGATGTAGGAAAGGCGCTGTTGGCTTTTAGCTGTTGGCTCTTCGCCGAAAGCTCAGAGCCAAAAGCGCATCTGGAATAGCGCGTGTCCTCAGCCTTCCTCGCCCAACAACTCTTCCCCGGCTGAATACTGATTGCTCAGTGCTGACTGCTCCTGTTCCTCCAGCATGAACTCGAGCACTTCCTGCGGCGCCGACGAGGTCCACACCGGCGCGAACGATTGCCGATGCAGCGGCGAGGGCCCGTGCTCGCGCAGCGAGCGTATGTGCCGCGGCGTGCTGTAGCCCTTGTTGCTGGCCAGCCCGTACTCGGGGAACACCGGGTCCCAGGCAGCGATCATGCGGTCGCGCTCCACCTTGGCGATGATCGAGGCGGCGGCGATCGAGGCCGAACGCGCGTCGCCGTGGATGATGCGCGTCTGGCCGCACGGCCAGTCGATCAGCAGCGCGTCGATCAGCAGATGATCGGGCGCGGGAGTCAACTTGGCGACAGCTTCCGCCATGGCCAGGCGCGAGGCGTGGTAGATGTTCATCTGGTCGATGCGCGCCACGTCCACCGCCGCCACCGCCCAGGCCACGCAGCGTTCGCGGATGCGCTCGGCCAGCACCTCGCGCCGCTCGGCCGGCAGGAGCTTGGAATCGCGCAGGCCGCGAATGCGGTCCTCGGGATTCAGAATGACCGCGCCGGCCACCACCGGACCGAACAGCGACCCGCGCCCCACTTCGTCCACGCCGGCCACCAGCCTGGCGCCCGACGCCCACGCCTGCTGCTCGAACCGGGTGGTGCAGCGCAGCCGCTTCAGCAGACGCAGCTTCAGCGCCGACTTGGAGAGCTTCTCGGGATGGGCGGCGGGGCGAGGCAAGATATTTGCTATTTGTTATTTGGCGATGGATTGGGTGAAGCCCGTCGGCCGGAGTCTCCAAGACGGTTTCGCAATAACAAACCGCCAATAACCAATAGCAAATTATCTTCTCAAATCCAACTTCCTCCGGAATTCGGGGGCTGATTTATGTGAGAATGAAGGCGCGCATGCTGCTTGCGAATCCTTCATCCACTCTGCCTCGTCCAATTGTAAGGACATGCTGAACATCACGCTCCGCAAGAAGGCCCGGCAGTTTGGACGCCTGGTGCGCCACTCGGCGCTCACACCGCGCACCGGGGAGAACCACCGGCCCGTCCTCGGGCATCATGACGAACTGGGCGTCACCTTCATTGGGCACTCCGGCTTCCTGCTCCAGGTTGCGGGCCGCAACGTCGTCGTCGATCCGAATTTCGCCCGCTGGCTGTTCGTGCTGAAGCGGCTGCGCCGGCCCGGGCTGCGCCCGCAGGACCTGCCGCCGATTGACTACGTGCTGGTCACGCACGCGCACTTCGACCACCTGAACCGCCGGTCGCTGCGGACGATCGCGCGCCTTACGCGCCGCCAGCAGGGGCGCGCGCCCATCATCGTCGTGCCGAAGAACCTGCGCGACCTGGTGTTCGATCTCGGTTTCCGCGAAGTGATCGAGCTGGAGTGGTGGGAGGAGCACCGGCGCGACGGATTGAGCGTGACCCACGTGCCCTCACGGCATTGGGGCGCGCGCATGATCCGCGATTACCACCGCGGATACGGCGGATACGTGGTTCGCGCCGGCCGCCACAGCGTTTACCACGCCGGCGACACCGCCTACTTCAACGGCTTCCACGAAATCGGCAAGCGGCTGGCACCCGAACTCGCGCTGCTGCCCATCGGCGCCTACTCGCCGGCATCGTTCCGCAACGTCCACACCAGCCCCGGCGACGCGGTGCAGGCGTTTGTGGACCTCGGCGCGCGCTGGATGATTCCCATGCACTATGGCACGTTCCGGCTCTCGCACGAGCCGGTGGAAGAACCGCCGCAGCTCCTCATGGACGAGGCGCGGAAGGCCGGCGTCGACGACCGCGTGCTGGTGCTCCAGGAGGGCGTGACGCAGTTCTTCCGGTAGACCTCGCGGTTGAGAACGTCATGAGTGAACATCGCCTGCAGGACACCATCGCACTCCTCGCCCGCACGCCGGCGGCGCTCGACGCGCTGCTGCACGACCTGCCGGAGGTTTGGACGGAGACGAACGAAGGCGAGGACACCTACTCGCCCAAGATCGTGGTCGCGCATCTTATCCAGGCCGAACGCACCAACTGGATTCCGCGAGTGAAGACGCTGTTGGAGTTTGGTGAGTCGCGCGTTTTCGAACGCTTCGATCGCGACGAAGACGAGCGGGAGCGGCTGGCCAGGCCGCTGCCGCAGCTGCTCGACGAATTCGCCGTTGTGCGCCGCGAGAGTCTTGACGCGTTGCGCGTCCTCAACCTGCGCGATTCCGACCTCGCCAAGCGCGGGCGTCATCCCTCGTTCGGCCCGGTCACGCTTTCACAACTGCTCGCCACCTGGGCCGCGCACGACCTCACACACCTGCATCAGATTTCGCGCGTGATGGCGCACCAGTACCGCGAAGCGGTCGGCCCGTGGATCAAGTACCTCGGCGTGCTCCACTGCAACGGACACAGCTCATCAGACTAGATCGGTGGATTTCCGTTCATTCAGCCAGCAACACCCTCAGATCGCGAACGTTGTTTCCCGACGGCCCGGTGACAATCGCGTCGCCTGTCTTCTGGAACAAAGGAAATGCATCGAAGCTGGCCAGTGAACGGGATGCGTCGAAACCCGCTTCCCGCGCCCGTTCCAGGGTAGTACCGTCGGCGATGGCGCCGGCCGCCGGGCTGTTGCCGTCAATGCCGTCGGTCCCCGCGCTGAGGACGGCGATTTTTTCTCCCGCAATTCTTGTCGCGCAATAGAGCGCGAACTGCTGGTTGCGTCCGCCGGCGCCGCCGTTGCGGAGGCGCACCGTGACTTCGCCGCCGGAGAGCAGGCAGACGCGCGAAACTCCCTGGCGCAATTTGCGCAATCGCTCCAGCAGGTAGTCGGCCGCGCGAGCATAGTCCCAGTCGTCGCAGCTGTTGTCCACCTCCACCGCGAAGCCGGCAGCCGCGGCTGCCGCGGCCGCCGCCTCCAGCGCGTTCTTGTTCGAGAGAACGGGCCACCAGCGCGAGCGGGCGAAGGCCGGGTCGCCCGCTTTCGGCGTCTCGACCAGTGAACGTTGCTCGAAGGCGCTGCGCAGCGACGCAGGAACCTGCGGCCCGAGGCCGTATCGCGCGGCGATCTCGAAGCACTGTTCCACCGTGCTGCTGTCGGGCATGGTCGGTCCCGAGGCGAGCGCATCGAGCGCATTGTCGGGCACATCGGACACCATGATCGAAACCTGCTGCGTCCCCGCCGCCGCCTGCGCCATGCGCCCGCCCTTGACGGACGACAGGTGCTTGCGCACGGCGTTGATCTCGGCGATCGGCGCCCCACAATTCACCAGCGCCTGATAGCAGGCCTTCAGGTCTTCGAGCGAGATCGAACTGTCGAGCGGTTTTTCGACGAGTGAAGACCCGCCGCCGCTGATCAGAAAGATGACCGGGCCGCGCCGCCGCGCCTGCGCGCGCAGCTCGCGCAGCATGGCCTGCGCCGCTTCCATCGAGTCTCGATTTGGCGCCGGGTGCCCGCCGCGGAAGTACTGGAAGCCGGCCAGGCGCGGGCCGGGACCAGGCGGCGCGCTGATCACGCCGCGCAAACCGCTTCCCATGCGCGCTCCGAGTTCGGCCGCCATGGTGTGGGCGGCCTTTCCGAAAGCGACCACCAGCGCGTCGGCCGGCGAGGGAATGTCGTAGAGGTCGTCCACCACGCGCAGCACGCCGCGCTCGTAGTGGACGTGGCGCTCGAAGGCGCGCGCAATCGAGGCTTCCGCCAGCGCAGTCGTGAAGATGTGGCGCGCGATTTCGCGCAAAGAGTTTACGCCGGCTGGCATTGCGGGAATTATAGCCACGCCAGACGATTGCAGGTCGTTGCGCCGCCCCAAAAGCTAACCACAAAGGACACGAAGGTCGCGCGAGCGAGGCGGACCAGCGTTTCACTTGTTTTTGAGGTTGTTGTCCCTTGTGCTGCCTTCGTGCCTCTGTGGTTCGCTGTAGCTTTTGATCTTCGCGCCCGGGACACTCTGCGTTGCCTACAACCCTTCCACCCATTCCTCAATCGCCGCCCGCATTTGGTCGAGCTTTCCCGCGAAGAAGTGGTCCGCGCCCTCGACCAGCACAAGTTTCTTCGGCCCGGGCGCCGCCTCAACCACGCGCTTCAAATCGGCGCTCGACGCGTACTGGTCGCGCGCGCCGCTGACGAACAGCTTCGGCTTCGAGCATCCGCTGAGGAATCCGTAGCTGTAGTTGCGTCCTTCGGCCGAGACGGGCATCCCGATTGCGACGCACGCTGTGACGCCGGCGTCGCCGCACGCCACCCGCAGCCCGACGGCGGCGCCGAAGGAAAACCCGGCAAAGATGATGGGCACGCCGAATTCGCGCTTCAGCCAGTCCAGCGCCGTGCGGACATCGTCCTGCTCGCCGCGCCCCGCGTCGTGCTCGCCGTCGCTGAGACCCGCGCCGCGAAAATTGAAACGCAGCACGGGATATCCGAACCGGTTCAGCGCCTTCGCCGCGTGATACACAACCTTGTTGTGCATGGTGCCGCCGAACATCGGATGCGGATGGCACACCACCGCCGCCCGCTGCGGCTGCGCATCGCCGGCATTGAGCAGCGCCTCCAGGCGGCCGGCCAGTCCGTCGAGGAAAAGGGACCTGATTTCGCCGGGCACGATCCTGGATCATACAGCCAGCTATTCCAACGGGCTGCCCTTCTGATCGTGCACCGTGTCCCCGCTTTTAGGGTCCAATCACCGGAGCGCCATTGAGCATCACATACTGCAGGTCCTTGCGGCCTTCCCTCAGAAGGACGTCTACCGTTATCAGGGGCGACGAGACTTGAGTCCGTTACATTGTGGATTTCCAAGATGGGAATGCGTCAGCCGGGTTTCGGCGTCCCGTTAACATCGCACGCACTGACGTCGTTGGCCAGCAGCCGGCAGCGCTCTGCTATCCTGCCCGGCATGGATCCTCTGCGCCTCACGCGCGAGCTGGTGGACATTGAATCCACCACCGGACGCGAGGCCGACGTGGGCAACTTCCTGCTGGCGCGGCTCGCCTCGCTTGGCTGGGAGGCGCGCGCCATGGCGGTGGAAGAAGGGCGGTTCAACGTGCACGCCACGCTGCCCGGCCCTGCGCCGGTGACCTACTTCTCCACCCACATGGACACGGTGCCGCCGTTCATTCCCTCGTCGGAAGACGACCAGCGCATCTACGGACGCGGCTCGTGCGATGCAAAAGGCATCATCGCAGCGCAGATTGCCGCCGCCGAGCGCCTGCGCGCCCGCAATATCCCGGTCGGCCTGCTGTTCGTCGTGGGCGAAGAGCGTGACAGCCTGGGCGCCATGGTCGCCAACCGGCAGCCCACCGGCGCCAAGTTTCTGGTGAACGGCGAGCCCACCGAGAACCGCCTGGCGCTGGCTTCCAAGGGCGCGCTGCGGGTGGAGTTGGTTGCTGAAGGCCGCATGGCGCACTCGGCGTATCCCGATCTGGGCGAGTCGGCGATCGAAAAACTCATTCGCGCCCTGAACCGCCTGCTCGAGATGCCGCTGCCCGCCGACCCGGAAATTGGGTCCACGACCATGAACATCGGCGTGATCGAAGGCGGACGCGCGCCCAACGTCATCGCCGACCGGGCGCGCGCGCAGCTGCTTTATCGGCTGGTCGGCCCGGCGCAGGAGCTCAAGCGGCAGATCGAAGCCGCCGTCGCCGGGCTCGCCACCGCCAATTTCGTGCTCGAGATCCCCTTCGTCCGCCTGCGCGCGCTCGATGGGCTGCCCACCATGATCGCCAGCTTCACCACCGACATTCCCGCGCTTTCCGCCTGGGGCACGCCGCTGCTGGTCGGCCCCGGCTCCATCCTGGTGGCGCACACCGAGCGCGAACACATTGAAAAGCGGCAGCTTCTGGCGGCGGTGGACCTGTACTGCGAAGTCGCTCTCCGGCTGCGGTAACCTCCCGCCGATTACCTTCCGGCCATGTCCTGAATTCCTTGCCTGAGCAGTGCTGCTGCCGGGACGGACGGTGCTATCATGCACCCCTCCCCTACGGTGGACGCGGTTTCTCGCTGTTCGGCCCCCGGTCCTTCTGTCCGCCAAAGTACATCGTTGATTGCGGGATGCAGGTGGTGAGCATGCGCAACTTCGCTCGCTGGACGGCGGTTCTGCTAATGGCCGCGCTGGTCGGATGCGGTGGCGGCGGCGGTTCCACTTCCACCAACACGAATCCGGTCGTGGCTGGAGTCAACGTCATCGTCAGCCCGGGCACGGCGTCGGTGCGCCTTGGCGACACGCAGCAATTCACCGCCACCGTCACCGGCGCCGCCAGCACCGCCGTGACGTGGGCGGTGAACGGCGTCACCGGCGGAAACGCGACCACGGGCACCATCAACGCCAGCGGCCTCTACACTGCGCCGGCAACGATGCCCGCCGCCGGCATCAGCGTCACCGCGACCAGCGTGCAGGACACGACCAAGTCCGGCGGCGCCGCGGTCACGCTCCAGAACCCGATTCCCGTGATCACGGCGATCGTACCGGCCACGGTGGAGGTGGGCCCGTTCAACAACATCACCATCGTCGGCAGCAAGTTCGTGAATGGGGCCACGGTCGCCGTGAATGGCACGAATATCGCGACGACGTTCGTCTCGTCCACCCAGCTGCGCGCCTCCGGCAACGCCGCCGCGGTCGGCACGCTGAGCGTCACGGTCACCAATCCGAATCCCGGCAGCGCGACGTCGGGAAGTGTGAACCTGCCGGTGACGCTCATCAGCGCGCGCGCCGCTGCTCGCTTCCTGGAGCAGGCAACGTTCGGACCCACGCCCGCGCTGGTCGCGCACGTGGCCCAGGTGGGCATGCAGGCTTATCTGAACGAGCAGTTTGCAGCGCCCGCATCCACGCTCACCGATCCCGCCAGCGCCACAGACTTCACCAACCTCCAGCAGCAGTGGTTCAACAACGCCATGAACGGCAACGACCAGGTGCGGCAGCGCATGGCGTTCGCGCTCGAGCAGATCTGGGTAATCTCGGGCATCACCATCACCAACGCGCAGGGTTACGCGCAGTTCCTTCGCCAGATGCAGGCCAACGCGCTGGGCAACTACTCCACCATCATGCGCGACGTGACCCTGAACCCGGCCATGGGCCGCTATCTCGACATGGTGAACAACGACAAGCCGAACCCGGCGGCCGGCACGCACGCCAACGAGAACTACGCGCGCGAACTGCTGCAGCTGTTCACCACGGGCACGTTCCAGCTGAATCGCGACGGCACGGTGAAGACCGACGCGCAGGGCGCGCCGCTCAACACCTACGACCAGGCGACGGTGCAGGAGTTCGCGCGCGTCTTTACCGGCTGGACGTACCCGCCGCGGTCCGGCGCCACCGCGCAGGCGCACAATCCGGAGAACTACAGCGGCCCGATGGTGGCGTGGGAGCCGCTCCACGATGTTGGCACGAAAACGCTGCTCGATGGCTTTATCGTGCCGCCCAACCAGACTGCCGCGCAGGACCTGGACGCGGCGATGGCGAACATCTTCAACTACTCCAGCACGGCGCCGTTCGTGTGCAAGAACCTGATCCAGCACTTCACCTCGAGCAATCCCAGCCCGGCGTACGTGCAGCGCGTGGTGGCGGCGTTTGAAAACAACGGCAGCGGCGTGCGCGGCGACATGAAGGCGGTGATCACCGCCATCCTGCTCGATCCCGAGGCGCGCCGCGGCGACAACACGCCCGCCGCCAGCGATGGGCACCTGCGCGAGCCGGTGCTGTTCGTGACCGGTCTGCTGCGCGCGATCAATGCCACCAGCGACGGCTCCAACCTGGCGACGCAGGCGCAGAACATGGGCCAGCGGCTGTTCTTCTCCGGCAGCGTGTTCAATTATTTTCCGCCCACGTGGATCATTCCCGGCACGGCGCTGCTCGGTCCTGAGTTCAACATTCAAACCACGACGAACGCGGTCACGCGCATCAATTTCGTGAACACCATCGCCTTCGGCACGCTGGCGGGCACAACCATTGACGTCAGCCGCTACGCCAGCCTGGCGGGCACACCGCAGTTGATGCTCGACGCGCTCGACGCCGACATGATGCACAACCAGATGTCCAGCGAGATGCGCCAGCAGGTGCTGGCCGCGGTGCAGGCCGTGGGCGCCTCCAATACCACGCAGCGCGCGCGCACCGCGATCTACGTGATCGGCTCGTCGTCACAGTTCCAGGTTTCGCACTGAGGGAGATGCTCATGGCAAATCGCCGCGACTTCATCAAGTGCTGCTCGCTGCTGACCGTGGCGGGCGCCGCCGGATTCAGCAAGCTGGGCCTGATCAGCGCCTTCGCGCAGGCCACCGCGGACTATCGCGCGCTGGTGTGCATCTTTCTGTTCGGCGGCAACGACGGCAACAACATCATCGTGCCGCTCGACAACACGCTCTACCAGAACTACGCCAACGCGCGCGGCAGCACCGCCAACGGCGGCCTGGCGCTCACGCAGAGTTCGCTGCTCTCCGTCACACCTGCCACAGGCGGCGTCAACTACGGCTTCCACGCCAACCTTGGCGGATTGCAAACCCTGTTCAATGCCCGCCGGCTGGCAATCCTTGCCAACGTCGGCGTGCTGGTGCGGCCAACGACGCGCGCGCAATATCTGGCGCGCCAGGTCGCCGTCCCGTCGAACCTGTTCTCGCACTCGGACCAGCAGTCGGAGTGGCAATCGTCATTCGCCAGCAGCAACGCCACCACGGGCTGGGCCGGCCGCGTGGCCGACAAGATCGCGCCCGCGTTCAACTCCGGCGTCAGCTTCCCCACGGTGCTCTCCGTCGCCGGATCGCCGCTGTTCTGCAACGGCGCGCAGACGCGCCCCGCCACCATGACGCCCGGCTCCACCAGCGCGCTCAGCGGCTTCGGCAGCGACGCCGCCTCCACCGCGCGCCTCAACGCGGTGCAGCAACTGCTCACGCTCGACACGGGACTCTCACTGGTGCAGGCAGCCAGCGGCATCACGCAGCAGGCCTTCCGCGACGCCGCCACGCTGAACGCCGCGCTCGCCGGCGGCACGCCGCTGGCGACCACGTTTCCCAACACCTCGATTGGAAATCAGCTCGCGCAGGTGGCGCGCATCATCCAGGTGCGCGGCGCGCTCGGATTGAAGCGCCAGATCTTCTTCTGCTCGCTCGGCGGCTTCGACACGCACAGCGACCAGATCAACCAGCAGGGCAATCTGTTCTCGCAGCTGGCGCCCGCGCTGCTGGCCTTCTCCGACGCCACGCGCGAACTCAACGTCGACTCCAGCGTGACCACCTTCACGCTCTCCGACTTCGGCCGCACGCTCCAGCCGGGCTCGGGCGGCGGCAGCGACCACGGATGGGGCAGCCACCACCTGATCATGGGCGGCGCCGTCCTCGGCGGCGACATCTACGGCACGTTCCCCACGCTCGCGCTCGGCGGCCCCGACGACGCCGGCTCCAACGGCCGCTGGATTCCAACCACCGCCGTGGACCAGTACGGCGCCACGCTGGCTTCCTGGTTCGGCGTGGCGGCAGCGGACCTGCCCACAATCTTCCCCAACCTGGCGAACTTCGCGACGCAGAAGCTCACGTTCCTGGGGTAAGCAATCAGCAGTCAGCACTCAGCATTCAGCCTCTGGAACGGTCTGCCGAAAATGGAACTGCCGAATTGATCACCCGTCAAGAGCGGGTGTTCAGTTCGGCAATTCCGCAGCTCGGCATCAGCTCAGGGGCTGAATGCTGAGTGCTGATTGCTGACTGCTGCTTTACTCGTACCGCAGCGCCTCGATCGGGTCCATGTTGGCCGCGCGGATGGCCGGCAGCATGCCGCTGATCAGCCCGACGAAGCCGAGAATCATGGTGGAGACCACGAGGTTACCGGGGTTGATGATCAACCGTATGTCGGCCGCCTCGGCGTTCTTGGCGATGGCGCTGTAGAGCGTCAGCGGTCCCACGCTCCACGAAACCAGGTAGGCGATCACGATGCCGGCTGCGCCGCCGGCCGCCGTGATGGTCAGCGCCTCGGCGAGGAACTGGAAGAGGATATGCCGCTTGCGCGCGCCCAGCGCTTTCTCCACGCCGATTTCGCGCGTGCGCTGCGTGACCGCCACCAGCATGATGTTCATCAGGCCCACGCCGCCGATGCCCAGCGTGAGCATGCCGATGAAGCCCAGCAGGACCTGCAAACCCGCGGTGATGATCTCGAACTGGTTCACCTGGTCCATCAGGTCGAACATCATGACGGCGCGCTTGTCGTCGGGCTTGAAGTTGTGCATGGTGGCCAGCGCGTTCTTCACGCCCTTGGCGACCGCCTTGTGGTCGCCCTCGTAGTTCATCCAGATGGACTCGATGTAGTGCGTGTCCTTCAGGTCGCCCATCACGGCGAACGGGACGTAAATCTGCCTGTTGATGTTGTCGTCGCCCTCCTGCATCTTGGGCGCGAGCACGCCAACCACGGTGAACGCGATGCCGTTCACGCGGATGCTTTCGCCGAGCGCGTACTGGCCGCTGAACAGCCTGGTCTTCGCCTCCGAGCCGAGCACGGCCACGCGGGCGCGCTGCTGCTCGTCCTGCTCGTTGAAGAAGCGGCCGTCGGCCACGTCCAGCTTGCGGATGCGGACGATGTTCGCGTAATCGCCCGAAATCGGCATCTGGTAGGAGCGCACGTCGTGCTGCACCTGCGCCTGCTTGCCGACTTCCGGAGAGATGTGCCGGATGAGCGGCACGGCCGCCTGCAGCTTCTCCACGTCGTCGAGCGTGAACTTGATTTCGGTGCCGGCCTTCAGCCCGCCGGCCTGCTGGGCCGTGCGTCCGGGCACCGCGATGATGACGTTGGTGCCGAAGTTGGCGAAGATGGCCTGGATCGCGCGTCCGAATCCGGCGCCGTAGGCCAGCAACAGCACCACCGTGGCGATACCCCACGCCATGCCGAGCATGGTGAGCGCCGTGCGCCGGCGATCGTGCCGCATGGCGGCATAGGCCTGTTGGAACAGATCGTGGACCACGGTTACTCCTTCCTCAGGGCTTCCACCGGCTGGAGCATGGCCGCGCGCCGCGCCGGATACAGGCCGGCCACCACGCCGGCCACTGTCAAAGTGCCGATGGCCAGCGCCGCCGATGCCGGCACCAGAGTTGGCGGATCGAACCCCGGAGGCGAAGGCAGCGTGTGCATCCAGCCCATGAATCCCGCGGCCACGCCCATCCCGATCCCGCCGCTCAGCAGCGTGAGGAACAGGCCCTCGAAGAAAAATTGCAGCAGCACGCTGCGGTTGGTGGCGCCGAGCGCCTTGAGCAGTCCGATTTCGCGGGTGCGCTCGGTCACCGACACCAGCATGATGTTGATGATCCCGATGGCGCCCAGCGTGAGCGTCACCACGCCCACGCCGCCCAGGAACATGTCCATGGCGGTGAAGATCTGGCCCACTGTCTCGGCGCTCTTCACCGTGTCCCAGTCTTCGAAGGCGTCGGGGTCGCTGGCGTCGAAGCCGTGGCGCTGCGCGATGATCTTGCGCACTTCCTGCCGGGCCGCGTCGTGCATCTCGCGGGTGATCGGCTGGTAGTTGATGAAGGAAACCGCGTCCTTCTCCTGCTCTTTCTTCAGCGGAAAAAGCTGGCGCATGGTGTCCAGCGGGATGAACACGCGCTGGTTGGTCATGTTGGTGTCGCCGCGGCCGACGGACTTGATGATGCCGATCACCTCAAAGCGCACACCATTCATGAGAATCGTGGAGCCCAGGGCCGGACGCCCGGGAAACAGGTTGTTGCGCATCTCCCACGCCAGCACGGCCACGTTGCGCCGCTCGGCGTTGTCGGCGTCGTTGAACCAGCGGCCTTCGCCGGTGGGCAGATAGCGGATCTGGTTGTAGCTGGGCGGCACGCCGAACACCTGCCCGTTGCTGTTGGCGAACTCGCTGACCGAGCGCACATCGGTGCGGCTCAGCACCGGCGCCACGGCGCGCAGCGTCTTGGCCTGGGCCTTGATGGCTTCGTAGTCGTCGAAGGTGAGGAAATACTGCCGCGCGGAATTCGGCTGTCCCGGAACCGCTGGCGTGCGTCCCGGGAAGATGAACATGATGTCTTTGCCGATGGTGTTCAGCTCCCGCTCGTTGCCGCTGCGAAAGCCCTCGCCCAGCCCGACCAGCAGCAGCAGCGAACCCACGCCCCACGCGATCCCGAACATGGTCAGGAACGAACGCAGCTTGTGCGCCCACAGCGTGCGCAGCACCTGGCGGACGATGTCCAGCATCATTCGCATCGACATGGTGAGATACGGCCAGAAAACGGGGAAAGTTCCCGCAAAAGCGGCCTTCCGTTGGACGGTCAAAGATGGCCAAAGTTGCGTGTCCGATTCCTGTCCGTGGGTCGCCCAGTCGGTCCGCCCGTCAGTCTGTCAGCACGTCGGCTGTCGATCTTGCTGACCGGCTGACAGACTGGCCGACCAAGAGACTAGACTAGATCGAATGCCCGTCTCCCCGGCCAATACGCTGTCCCAGGCCGCCTCGAGCTACTTGCGGTCGGCGGCCCACCAGCCCATCCACTGGCACGAGTGGGGCGAGGAGGCCTTTGCCACCGCGCAGCGCGAGAACAAGCCCATCCTGCTCGACATCGGCGCGGTATGGTGCCACTGGTGCCACGTGATGGACCGCGAGTCCTACGAGAACCCGGAAACGGCGCGCGTGATCAACGATAACTTCGTCGCCGTCAAGGTAGACCGCGACGAACGCCCTGACGTGGACAGCCGCTACCAGGCCGCCGTGCAGGCCATCAGCGGACAGGGCGGCTGGCCACTGACCGTCTTCCTGACGCCCGAGGGCAAGCCGTTCTTCGGCGGCACCTACTTCCCTCCCGCTGACCAGTGGGGACGCCCCGGCTTCCCGCGCGTGCTCCAGGCCATCGCCGCCGCTTATCGCGACAAGCACGGCGAGGTGCAGGAATCCGCCGGCGCGGTGATGGCGGCAATCTCGCAGGCGGAAACGTTCGCCGGCCGCGAAGGAAAAATTTCGCCGCGCATCGCCGAGCGCATGGTCGAATCGGCGCTCCAGAATTTCGACGCGCAATACGGCGGCTTCGGCCACGCGCCCAAGTTCCCCCATCCCAGCGCGCTCGACCTGGCCATGGACCGCTACGCGCGTACTGGCGACGAGCGCCTGCGCTCGCTCATCGTCACCACGCTCACCCGCATGGCGCGCGGCGGCGTCTACGACCAGCTCGCCGGCGGCTTCCATCGTTACTCGGTGGACGAGCGCTGGATCGTTCCCCACTTCGAAAAAATGGCGTACGACAACTCCGAGCTGCTGAAGAACTACGTCCACGGCTTCCAGGTCACGGGCGACCCGTTCTTCGCGCAGGTCGCCGGCGACATCATGCGCTGGATGGACGAAGTGCTCAGCGATCGCCAGCACGGCGGCTTCTACGCCAGCCAGGACGCCGACTCCTCGCTCGACGACGACGGCGACTATTTCACCTGGACGCTCGCTGAAGCGCGTGAAGCCCTGAACGGAGACGCCGGAACGGCGTCAGAAGAAAACGAGTTGAAGGTTGCCGCCCTGTACTACGACATCAACGAAGCCGGCGAGATGCACCACGATCCCGCCAAGAACGTGCTCTACGTCCGCGCCGGCCTCGATGAGATCAGCGCGCGCACCGGCTTTCCCCGCGAGCGCGTGGAAGAGCTCTTAGGGTCAGCCAAAAGAAAGATGCTGGCGGCGCGGTTGAAGCGCCCAACGCCTTACGTGGACAAGACCGTTTACGTCAGCTGGAACGCGCTCTGCATCTCGGCCTACCTGGAAGCCGGCCGCGCGCTCGAGCTCGACGGCGCGCTCCACTTCGCGCTGCGCTCGCTCGACCGCATCCTGAGCGAAGGCTGTTTCACGGACGAGAACAAGCGCCTCGGGCTGCGCCACGTCATCGCCTACTCCGATCCGAGCGCTGCCGCACGCGACACGCGCGGTCTGCTCGACGATTACGCCTTCACCGCCAACGCCTGTCTCGATGCCTACGAAGCCACCGCCGACCTGAGCTACTTCAGCTTCGCGCGCCGCATCGCCGACTCCATGATCGAGCGCTTCTACGACCCGGCCGGCGGCGGCTTCTTCGACACGCCTGCCGGCTTCGGCGGCAAGGGCGACAACCCGCTCGGGGCGCTCGTCGCCCGCCGCAAGCCCTTCCAGGACGCGCCCACGCCGGCCGGCAATCCGGCCGCCGCGCTCGCGCTCCTGCGCCTGCACGAGTACACAAATGATGCGGGTTACCGCGACAAAGCTGAACAAACACTTGAACTGTTCGCCGGCGTCGCCGAGCAGTTCGGCATCTTCGCCGCGACCTACGGAATCGCGGTCCTGCGCGCCACGCTTCCGCACGTGCAGGCGATTGTGGTGGGCCCGCACGACGATCCGGCGGCAAAGGCGCTCTGCCGCGCCGCGATCGCCCCGTTCGCGATCAACAAAACCGCGCTGCATCTCACAGCGAATGAGGCCGTCGCCCCTAATCTCCCGCCCGCGCTCGCCGAAACCATCGCCCGGCAACCCGCGCTGAACGATGAGAAGCCCTTCGCGCTGCTCTGCACCGGTACGAGCTGCCAGCCGCCGGTCTACGACGCGGACCCGCTAGCAAACGCCCTTGGCGCGGCGCTCCGTGGCTGACGGCCACCGGTCGCCAGATGATCAGATCGTCCGAGCGACAGATCTGTCACCGCCACCTGTCCACCACTTCGAACCACCCCAGCTTCAAACTCTCGTCCAGAAATGTTTTCGCCGTCTGCCGTGCCCGCCACCAGCGCGGCGTGAAACTCTCCGGATCGCAGGCGGCGGCGGCGGAGAAATGCATCCCGGGCAGCTCGTGGCGAAAGATGGCGCGTGCGCGCCTGGTGTGGTAGTCGGAAGTCACGATCAGCACCGAGCGCGCGCCCATCGCTTTCAGGCAGCGCTCGGCTTCGCGTGCCTCGGTTTGCGTGGAGAGCGCATCGAAGGGACAAATGGACATCCTCGCCGCGTCTTCCGGCGGGAGCGAAGCAATCCACTTCTGCGCGAGATCGATTTTCGACGTGCCGTAGAACGAGTCGGCCTCACGAACATCGAGCAGCACGCGCGGCGCCCAGCCCTGCCGCAGCAGCTCCAGGGCGCGACGCAGCCGCACGCCGGCCTCGCCTTCGAGCACCAGGATGGCGTCCGATTTCTCCGGCGCATCCACCACCAGGAAACGCCCGCCAAGCGCGCCCCAGAGGATCGCGCCCAGCAAGGCAAGAGCGGCCAGAGTGCGAAACCGCGCGCGTCTCACGCTTGCGCCTTCATTTCAGCCTGGAAACCGCCGCGCGACGGAAAGCGGGCAGCGGAACGCGGAGAGCGGGGTTGCTCACGCCCTCGCCGCATTCGCGCAGATGGACTGCATCGCCTCCAGCGCCTGCGCGCAGCCTTCGCGGTCCACGTCCATGTGCGTCACGAAGCGGACCAATTCAGGATTCACCGCGTTCGCGAGCACGCCGCGCTCCTTCAGCTTCGCGCAAAGCTCGTGCGCGGTCATGCCCGTGCCGCTCACGTCGAAGACGAGGATGTTGGTCACCACCTTGGCAGCGTCCACGCGCACGCCGCGAATCTGTGCGAGGCCGCGGGCCAGGTAACGGGCGTTGTCGTGGTCCTGCTGCAGGCGCGCCGGCATCTTCTCCAGCGCGATCAGCCCCGCGGCAGCGAGAACCCCCGCCTGCCGCATCCCGCCGCCCAGCGCCTTGCGATAGGCGCGCGCCTTGTCGATGAACTCACGGCTTCCCACCAGCATCGATCCCACCGGCGCGCCCAGTCCTTTGGAGAGGCAGAACATCACCGAATCGAACTTGCGCGTGATCTCGGCCACGCCGCGCCCCAGCGCCGTGGCGGCGTTGAAAATGCGCGCGCCGTCCAGATGCACCGGCAAGCCGGCGGCGTGCGCGCCATCGCAGATCTCGTCGGCAACTTCCACCGGATACACCGAACCGCCGGCCATGTTGTTGGTGTTCTCGAGCGAAACGAGCCCCGTTTGCGCGCGGTAATAGATCGCGGGCGCGATCCGCCGCTTCACCTCCGGCCAGGTGAGAATGCCGTCCTGCGCCGGCACCAGCCGCGGCACGCACCCGGAGAACGCCGCCAGCGTGGCCATCTCGTACTGGTAAATGTGCGCGCGCTCCTCGCAGATCACTTCCTGGCCGTGGCGGGTGTGGATCTTGATGGCGATCTGGTTGCCCATCGTGCCGCTGGGGACGAAGATCGCCGCCGCGCGCCCGAAAATTTCCGCCGCGCGCTGCTCCAGCTTGTTGACCGTGGGATCCTCGCCGTAAACATCGTCGCCGACCTCGGCCTCGGCCATCGCCTGCCGCATCTCCGGCGTGGGGCGCGTGACCGTGTCGCTCCGCAAATCAACCGCCGCAGCGCGCTTCGGTTCAAGCTCGGCCAGCGCCTGCGGCGCAGAATTCGATCTCATGAGCGCTTCTTTCTCCGGACTGGATTTGGAGCAGGAAAGTTTACAACACCGCTGCTCGCTGCTGGCTTCTGGCCCGGACCTCGATCCCGGCCAGCAGCCGGTGACCAGCAGCCAGCAGCGCCGTCACTGCACTTTCTTCGTCAGCGGCCTTGGCTCGTCAGGTCCTTCCGGCCCGTCTCTCTTCGTGCGCTCCAGGTACTCCAGCAGCTCCGGCAGATCGTCCGCTGTACCGATGGCCACGAAAGCGTCGAACACCTCGTTCGAGAGCAACCGCCCGCGCGGCGTCAGCTTGAGGGTGGCGCCGTGCCGGACCACCAGTCCCTGCTGGATTACCTGCGCGATGCTCGGCTCCAGGTCGTTCACTGCCTCCACGCCGAACTCGGCTTCCACTTCGTCCAGCCGCACGCCGCGGGTCAGCCGCAGGCCGAGGAAGAAGCGCTCTTCCAGCGCCGAACTGCGGGAGATGATGTCCGTCGCCGGCTCGTCGTCTGCCGGACGCGCCAGGAATTCCTCCAGCTCCGCCGGCATGGCGAAGCGCAACGCGTTCACGCCGGCGGTGAGCAGCCACGTGCTGGGCTCGATCATGGAGTGGGCGTCCACGCCGAAGCCCAGATACGGCTGGCGCGTCCAGTACTTCAGGTTGTGGCGCGACTCAAAGCCTTCGCGCGCGAAGTTTGAAATCTCATACTGCGCGATCCCGGCGCGGGCCAGCCGCTCGCAGGCCATCTCGTAGAAGCCGGCCACCTGGTCATCGTCGGGGACGAAGTGCGCGTGGTAGCGCGTGCCGCCCGCGATCAGCTCGCGTCCCAGCCGCGACTCATCGTCCACCTCGAGCATGTACACGCTGACGTGCGGCGCCTCGGCCGCAATGGCATTGTCGAGCGATGCCTGCCAGCTCTCTTCCGTCTGGTGCGGCAGCCCGGCGATGAGGTCAACGTTGATGTTGGTGATCCCCGCGCCGCGCAGCCGCGCAATCTCCTCCAGCACGATCGCGCGCGTGTGCAGCCGGCCGACCGCCGCCGCTTCCTGGTCCACAAACGACTGCACGCCGAGGCTCACGCGGTTCACGCCCAGCCGGACAAGCTGCTCGATCATCGCCGCGCTCAGAGTGCCCGGCGCGCACTCCACCGTGATCTCGCTGCCCAGCGGCAGGCTGAAGCGCCCGCGCGCCGCCGCGAAGATCGCCTCCAGCTGCGAGGGCTGGAGCACCGTAGGCGTGCCTCCCCCGAAATAAATCGAGTCGGCGTCGAGTTGTATCTTGCCGTCCACCGCTTCGGCCAGCTCGGGCGCGCGGCGGATGTCGGCGCACACGCGGTCGGCATAGTGCTGGTAGGTTTTCGGAGAAAAGACGCCGGACGCGAAGTTGCAGTAGCTGCACTTCGAGCGGCAGAACGGCACCGAGATGTAGAGGCCGAGTGACAATTCCGGGGTCCGTGTTGTAACGGATGGAACGCTTCCGTCATCATACTAACGCCAGGATGCGTCGCGTGGTCATTACCGGAATGGGAGTAGTAAGCCCCAACGGCACGGGCAACGAAGCTTTCTGCCGCGCCGTGCTCGCCGGCCACAGCGGCGTGCGCCGCATCACCCGCTTCGATCCTTCGGACCTGCCGGTGCACATCGCCGGCGAGGTCGCCGATTTCGATGAACTCGCCTGGATCGAACCGGGCGAGCGCAAGCACGTCTCGCGCGCCGTTCCGCTGGCGCTGGCGGCGTCGCATGAAGCCGTGCGTGACGCAGGCCTTGATGTGGACAAGATGTCGCTCGACGACAAGCGCGACATCGGCGTGATGCTCGGCACCGGCGGCGGCGCGCAGGACTTCAGCGAAGAGCAATACCGCCTCTGGCTTACCGGACACATTAAGCGCGTCTCGCTGTTCAGCATTCCCAGTGGGACCATGGGCACGCTATCGAGCGAAGTCAGCATGCGCTTCGGCTTTCGCGGGCCGAGCCACGTGGTCACCACCGGCTGCACTTCGTCCACCGACGCGCTCGGCTACGCGCTCCGCCACATCCAGGCCGGCGTCGGACCGATGATGCTGGTGGGCGGCGTGGACTCGCCGCTGGCGCCCGGCATCGTAAAGGGCTTCACCCTGATGAAGATCCTCACCACGCGCTGGAACCACGAGCCGGAGCGCGCGTCGCGTCCATTCTCCGCCGATCGCGACGGCTTCGTGCTCGCCGAAGGCGCATGGATGTTCGTGCTGGAAGACCGCGAGCATGCGAAAGCGCGCGGCGCGCGCATGTACGCCGAGGTCGCCGGCTACGGATCGACCTGCGAGGCCTTCCACCGCGTGCGCCTGGCCGAGTGCGGCGAGGAGCCGGCACGCGCCATCCATCTCGCCATGAAGGAAGCGGGCATCGCGCGGGCGGACGTGAATTACGTCAACCTGCACGGGACATCTACGGAACTCAATGACCGCATCGAGACGCGCGCGCTCAAGCTCGCGCTCGGCGACGCGCGTGCCCGCCAGGTCCCGATGTCGGCGCTGAAGTCGCAGATCGGACACCCGCAGGGCGCCTGCGGCGCCGCCGGCGTCGCTGCCACGCTGGTCGCCATGCGGCACGGCGAGATCCCGCCCACCATCAACCTCGACCAGCCCGACCCGGAATGCGACCTGGATTACGTCCCGCAAACAAAGCGGCGCGCCCAAATCGAGCACGCCGTGTGCAACTGCATCGCTTTCGGATCGAAGAATTCCGCGCTGGTGCTGCGCGCGGTCTAGTTCTTCGCCGTCATCCGCTTCAGCCCATCGCAGACGTAATCAATGTCGCTCTCGCTCAGCTCGGCGAACATCGGCAGGCTCAGCATCTCGGCAGCCGACTTCTCCGTCACCGGGAACTTCTCTTTCGCGAACGGCATCGCGGCATACGCTTTCTGCTGGTGCAGCGGGATGGGATAGTGCAGCCCGGTATCGATGCCCATCTCGGCCAGGCCGGTCCTCACCGCGTCGCGGTTCTTCACGTGGACCACGAACAGATGAAACGCGTGCGTGCGGTCGGGCAGGGCAACGGGAAGCTGGATCTGCGGTGAATTCTTCAGCCGCTCGGCGTACATCGCCGCGTTGCGCCGCCGCGCCGCGTTCCACGAATCCAGATGCTTCAGCTTGACGCTGAGCACCGCCGCCTGCAGCGCGTCCAGGCGCCCGTTGTAGCCCTCGATGTCGTGGACATATTTCTGGCTCTGACCGTGGTCCTTCAGCAGGCGCATCTTGCGTTCGATCTCGGGATCGTTCGTGTTCGCCGATCCGGCGTCGCCGAACGCGCCCAGGTTCTTGCCGGGATAAAAGCTGAAGCCGGACGCCAGCCCGATCGAGCCCGCGCGCTTGCCCTTGTACTCCGATCCGTGCGCCTGGCAGGCGTCTTCGAACAGCAGCAGGTTGCGCCGCTTGGCAATCTCGGCCAGTTCATCCATGTCGGCCGGCTGCCCGTAGAGATGCACCGGCAGCAGGGCGCGCGTCTTCGGCGTGATCTTGCGCTCGACCTGCGCCGGATCGATCAGGAACGTGTCCGGACGCACATCCACCAGCACCGGCGTGGCGCCGCACTGCGAAATCGCTTCGGTGGTGGCGATGAACGTGTTGGCCGCCGTGATTACCTCGTCGCCCGGCCCGATGCCCGCGGCCATCAGCGCGAAGCGCAGCGCGTCGGTGCCGCTGTTCATCCCGACGCAGAACCTGGTGTGGCAGTACTTGGCGAACTCCGCCTCGAACTTGCTCACGAACGGCCCGTTGATGAACGAAGTGTTGTCGAGCACCTGCCGGATGGCGTCGTCAATTTCCGGACGCAGCGGGGCCAGCTGCTTCTTCAGATCAAGAAATGAAATCTTGCGGGTCGCTGCAATCGCAGTGCTCATCTGCCGTGCTCCTGATGCTTTTTTTGTGAAACGTGCAACTGGCTCTTTGCGCTTCGCTGCTGCTTTTGCGCTTTCGTGAAACGGGAAACGGGAAACCGCTTCTTACTTCTCGCGCAACCCCTGCTTCGTCTTGACAAAAGAGCTGCCGCACTTGCCGCAGCGGCCCCTGGTCCCCTTCAGCTTCAGGCGCTCGCCGCACTTGCACATCCAGCCCCTGGGACGCGCGGGCACGCCCATCACCAGCGCAAAATCGGGAACGTCGGACGCCACCACTGCGCCCGCCGCCACGAACGCGTAGCGTCCCAGCGTAATGCCGCACACGATGGTGGCGTTGGCTCCGATGCTGGCGCCATCTTTGATCCTGGTCGGCACCCACTGCTCGCGCGGCTTCTTCACTTCGGCGCGCGGGTTCAGGTCGTTAGTGAACACCGCGTTCGGGCCGATAAAAACGTTGTTCCCGACCTCCACGCAATCCCACACGGAAACGCTGTTCTTCACCGTGACGTTGTCACCCAGCACGGCGCCCGATTCCACAAAGCTGTGGTCGCAAAGGTTGCAGCCCTTGCCGACCTTCGCGCCCTTCATCACGTGCGCGAACGCCCACACCCGCGTGCCCTCGCCCACCTGCTCCGACTCGCACAACGCATGCGGGTGCACGAAAACACCCTGGGGAGTTGCCATGGATTCGCCGCCTTCTCGGTCTGCTTTCCGGCCCGCGCCCGCCCGGACCAATTGCCGGCTTTCCAGCCTTGAACCGGGCCTTTTCAGGGACTCCGGCGTGGAACTGCTCATCCTGACATCTCTGTTTTTCGATTGCAAGGAACCGGCAGCACCAAAGTAACGTTTCCGATTACCGGCTGCCCACATGCGACAACCGGCCCTTCGGCCGGCGCGCTCAGCAAAATTTCGGCGAGGGCACGGACGGTGCGGACGCGGGCCGGCCCCGCCCGCGGATTCCTCATGACCGCGAGCCGCGCCAGGAATGTGCGAAGGCGTCCCACGCAAGTTTCCTTTGGCTTGAATGGAGATTTTCCCGCACCCCCATGTCATAGTTACAGCACTCTGTCCTCCACGCCCCGACCGACGCTCGCGGAGAAAGCCGCGCCCTCGCGCTTGCGCATCACTCTCGCTGTCACTCTGCTGCTCACCGCTGCCCTCAGCGTCCCGGGCCTCAAACGCGGATGGCGCCCGCACGATGACGGCCTGCTTGCCCAGTCCGCCGAGCGCGTCCTTCAGGGCGAGCTTCCCCACCGCGACTTCGACGACGCCTACACCGGCGGCCTCAGCTTCCTCAATGCCCTCGCCTTCCGCGCCTTCGGCGAGACGCTCGCCGCGCCGCGCTACCTGCTGCTCATCTTTTTCCTGTTCAGCTCGGCAGCGACCTTCTACATCGCCTCGCAATTCGGTTCGCCGGCCGCCGCCGCCGGCATCACGCTGCTCGCCGCCGCCTGGAGTGTGCCCGCGTACCCGGCCGCGATGCCCTCCTGGTACAACTTGTTTTTTGCCCTGTTCGGTGTCGCCGCGCTGCTGCGCTTTTTCGAGACCGATCACCCCCGCTGGACCTTCCTCGCCGGCCTGTGCGCCGGATGCTCCATCGCCATCAAGATCAGCGGGCTCTACTTCGTGGCCGCCGCCCTGCTCTTCTTCATCGCCCGCGAACAAGGCCGCCGAGACAGTGCGGGACGTGCCGCGCGCTCGCGCGCCTACAGCCTCTTCGTCGCCTCGGGACTCGTGCTCTTCCTTGCGCTGCTCCTGCGGCTCTGGATCGCAAGCGGACGTGCCGCATATCTGCTCCTCGTTTTCGCGCCGGCGGCGACGGTGGCGATTGCCCTGGCGCGCGCCGAGGTTCGCGGCGGCGCCGGCCATTCGGCCGATCGCTTCGCCGCGCTTTTGCGTGACCTCGCTCCGTTTTTCGCCGGCGTCGCCTTGCCGCTGCTCGTGCTGCTCGTGCCGTACCTGGTCACCGGATCAACGGCTGCGCTCGTGCATGGCGTTTTCGTTTCACCCCTGCGGCGAACGCAGGCAGCGCTGTGGTCGCCGCTGCCGCCTCGCGTCATCCTCTATTCATTGCCGCCGATCCTGCTGCTCATCGCCGCGGCGCGCTGGCGAAATAGACTGCGCGCACCGCTGCTCGCCGCCGTTGGCATCGCACTCGCTCTCGTCCTTGCCTCACCGCTTGCCGTTCCCGCCATGTGGCCTCGTATCTGGATGTCGTTCGGCGCCTCGCTGCCCATCGCCGTGCCGCTCGCGCTCCTTCCTCTCGGCAGAGCATCCGTCTCTGACCGCAACCGGCACGCCGCCTTCCTGCTTGTTGCTGCCGCCGCGCTTTGCAGCCTCATCCAGTTTCCCTACGCCGCGCCGGTGTACTTCCACTACGCGGCGCCGCTGGTCTTGCTTGCCGCCTTTGCGGTGGCCAGCTTCTGCGCGCCGCGTCCTGCCCTCGCCTGGGCGCTCGGCGCGTTCTACTTCCTGTTTGCCGTGGCCTACGACAGCCAGATGTTCATCGACCTGAAGCATCCGCTGCGCTACCCCGACCGGCTCTCCGCACCGCTTCCCGGGCCGCGCGCCGGGGGGACCCGCGTCCGGGCCGAAGAAGCCCGCCAGTACGAACAGCTTCTGCCGCTCATCCAGGCCCACGCCGGCGCGGGCGACTGCATCTACGCCGGCCCCGACGCACCCGAGGTCTACTTCCTCGCAGGCAAGCGCAACCCAACTCGCCTCACCTTCGATTTCCTCAGCGACGAGCCGCCCGCTACCGTGGTCTCGGCCATCGAGCATCACGACGTTCGAGTCGCCGTCATCCGCAACGACCCGGAGTTCTCCCGCCTTACGCCCGAACTGCGCGACTTCCTCGTGCACGCCTTCCCCAACAGCACCTCCACCGGCCGCTTCGAGGTCCGCTGGCGCGAGTAGAGCCGGTCAGTCTTTCAGTCGTTCAGTCCGTCAGCCAAGAACGGCTGCCGAGCGGAGAACTGACTGACTGACTCCCAGGTAATTACCTACACACTGCCCCCACGCACCCGTGTCATAGTAGGGATGGGCCTTCACTCATGGTCCAAGCGCAGGCCGATCTCGAACTCCCGTTGCGCTGCGCGGCCGTGCCGCCGCTGCCGCAAACGCGCCATTCGCGCGGCTTCTGGCTGATTTTCGCGCTCACCATCATCCTCGGCGGTTCGTACACGCTCTTTGGACTCAAGCGCGGATGGGTTCCGCACGACGAAGGCCTCCTGGGCCAGACCGCCGAGCGCGTCCTCTCAGGCGAGCTCCCTCACCGCGACTTCGATGACGTTTACACCGGCGGCCTGAGTTTCCTGAACGCGATCGCCTTCCGCGTTTTCGGCACGACCCTCGCCGCGCCCCGGTACGTTCTGCTCCTCTTCTGCCTGTCCGGACTTGCCGCGACGTTCTACATTGCGTCGCGCTTCGCCACCGCACTCGCCGCCGCCGGGATCACGCTGCTCACCGCCGCCTGGGGCGTGCCCAACTACAACGCGGCCATGCCCTCCTGGTACAACCTGTTCTTCGCGCTCTTCGGGGTCGCCGCGCTTCTCCGGCATCTCGAGACCGGGCGCGCGCGCTGGCTGTTCGTCGCCGGCCTCTGCGGCGGCCTGTCGGTCACCATCAAGATCAGCGGGCTCTACTTTGTCGCCGCCGCCGTGCTGTACCTGCTGACCCGCGAGCAGTCCATCGATCGCGAGCGCTGGCAAGGCCCCGGCGGAAAGCTGACCGTGTACAGCCTGTTCGTCGCGGCGGGTTTGGCAACGTTCGTCGCCGGCCTGTTCCGCATGATCGGCCCGCAGGCGCTCAATCCGACGTACATGGGCCACTACATTGTTCCTTCGGCAACGATTGCGCTTGCCGTGGGCTTGGCCGAAATCCGCACCCGGAGCGCCTTTCCAGCCCTTCGCTTCAAGACCTTCTTCCGGATGCTCGCCCCGTTCCTCGCCGGCGTCGCGCTGCCGCTGCTCGCCTTTCTTGCGCCGTACGCGCTCACCGGGTCAGTCGGCGCGCTGGTGGAGGGAATTTTCGTCGCGCCCTTCCGCCGCACGCAGTTCGCTTACTTCCCGCCTCCAGGAATCTGGACATCGGTTTTCGTTCTGCCCGCACTCGCGCTCCTCATCGCGGCGTGCGTGTGGCACAAACGGATCGGGGCGCCGACGATCGCGCTTGTCGGCGTCATTTTCGCGCTCCTGCTGGTGCTGCCGCTGGGCGACGCCGTGATGTGCTGGAAAATCTGGCTTTCGGTCGGCGCGGCACTGCCGCTCGCCATTCCGCTGTCGCTCGCGCTGCTCGGCCGCGCCGCCGCCGGGCACGCCAAACGTGACGCGGCTTTCCTGCTGCTCGCCACCACCGCCGTTTGCAGCCTGATTATTTTTCCCTTTGCCGCGCCCACCTACTTCCATTACATCAGCCCGCTGACGTTCCTCAGCGTCTTCGCCATCGGCAGCTTCTACCGCCCGCGGCGCGAACTGGCGTGGGCCCTCGGCGCTTTCTATCTCGTCTTCATGGTCACGTACGAAAGCTCGCTCTACATGCAGTTGCGGCGCCCGCAGCGCTACCCTGACCAGGTTTCGTTCCGCCTCGACGAACCGCGCGCCGGCGGCCTGCGCGTCCGCTACGAAGAAGCGGCGCAGTACCGCGAGCTGCTGCCGCTGGTGCGCGCGCACGCCGGCCCCAGCGCCTACATCTACGCCGGCCCCGACGCGCCCGAGGTCTACTTCCTCAGCGGGCTGAAGAACCCCACACGCACGCTCTTCGACTTCCTCAGCCGCGAGACGCCCGCATCCACCGCCGCGAAAATCGAATCGCACGACGTGCGCGTCGCCGTCATCCGCAACGACCCGCAGTTCTCGCGCTTCACGCCCGAGTTCCGCGAGTATCTCGACACCCGCTTCCCGCACTCGGCCCCCTGCGGCCGGTTCGAGGTGAGGTGGCGCGAATGAGGCTCGCGAACCTGATGGAGAACCGGCTGGTCTACCGCCTGTGGCAGGCGCCCTTCGCCGAAGACAAGTTCGCGCCCATCCGCCGCCACAACGACCTGCGCCGGGTGCGCCGCGTGCTCGACGTCGGCTGCGGCCCCGGCACCAACACGCAGCACTTCGCCCACTGCGACTACACCGGCATTGATCTCAACGAGGGATACATCAACGACGCGCGCCGCCGCTACGGGCGCAACTTCATCGCCGCCGACGCCACGCAATTCACGCCCGAAGGCGATCCCTACGACTTCATCCTGATCAACAGCTTCCTTCACCACCTGCCGACGCCGGCGGTGGAAGGCATCCTGCGGAATCTCTCCACGCTGCTCACGCCCGGCGGACACATCCACATCCTGGAGCTGATCATGCCGGCCGGGCCGTCGGTCGCGCGCCTGCTCGCGCGCATGGACCGCGGCCACTATGCGCGCCCCGAGGCTGAGTGGCGCGCGCTGTTCGAGCGCGATTTCGCCACCGTGCTGTTCGAGCCGTATCCGCTGCGCGGTCTAGGCGCTACCCTGTGGAACATGGTTTACTTCAAGGGCCAGGCCAAATCATGAACCCGCAATCATGACCACGCCGTCCATCTCGATCGCCATCCCGCTGCACAACGAGGAAGAGGTGGTTCCCGAGCTGCTGCGGCGCGTGGGCGCGGTGCTCGACCAGATCGGCGGCTCGCGCCACCAGATCGTGCTGGTAGACGATGGCAGCACCGACGCCACGCTCGACCTGCTGCGCCGCGCCGCCGCGCAAGACGCGCGCATCACCGTGGTCGCGCTCTCGCGCAACTTCGGACACCAGGCGGCCATCACCGCCGCCCTCGACCACGCCTTCGGCGACGCCGTCGTCGTCATGGACGCCGACCTGCAGGACGTGCCCGAAGCCATCCCGCAGTTCGTCGCCAAGTTTCAAGAGGGATTCGACGTGGTCTACGCGCAGCGCATCCGCCGCAAGGAAGCCTGGCCGGTGCGGCTCTGCTACTTCATCTTCTATCGGCTGCTGGCGCAGCTCTCCGAAGTCCGGCTGCCGCTCGACGCCGGCGACTTCGGCCTGATGTCGAAGCGGGTGGTCGAAGAGTTGCGCGCCATGCGCGAGCACCATCGCTACCTGCGCGGATTGCGCGCCTGGGTCGGCTTCCGCCAGATTGGCGTGCCCATCGAGCGCGACCGCCGCGGCGCCGGACGCAGCAAGTACAGCTGGCGCCGCCTCATGAAGCTCGCCTCCGACGGCATCCTGGCCTTCTCCATCGTTCCGCTGCGCGCCGCCGCCATGCTCGGCCTGCTCGCCATGGTGGCGTCGTTCGCCTTCGCGCTCTACAGCGTGCTCGCCAAGTACCTGTTGAACCGCTCGCCGCTCGGGTTCACCGCTCTCACGCTGCTCATCACGTTTCTCTCCGGCGTCAACCTGCTTTTCCTCGGCGTGATCGGTGAGTACGTCGGAAGGATTTACGAGGAAACGAAAGCGCGCCCGCTTTATATCGTGCAACAGGTCATCGGCGCGCCGCGCACTGCTGATGCCCGTGCCGCCGCGGCGCTCCCTGAGCGCTCGCGCCACTAGCCGTGGACCCGCGCTACGGCGAACGCTACCGCGATCTCTACCAGCGGCACTGGTGGTGGCGCGCCCGCGAAAAAGCCGTGCTGGGCGTGCTCGCGGAAAATCTGGCGCCCAACGGCCGGCAACGCATCCTCGACGTCGGCTGCGGCGATGGGCTGCTCTTCGACGAGCTGCTCAAGTTCGGCGACGTCGAGGGCCTCGAGCCCGAAGCCGCGCTTCTCGATCCGACCGGGCCTCATCGCGCCCGCATCCACGTCGGCGGACTCGATTCCGCCTTCCGCCCAGCACAACCGTATTCCGCGCTGCTCATGCTCGACGTGCTGGAGCACCTGCCCGAGCCCGCCGCAGCGCTGCGCCACGCCGCCACGTTACTCGCGCCCGGCGGCGTTCTGCTGATCACCGTTCCGGCCTTCCGCCTGCTCTGGACGCAGCACGACGTGCTCAATCACCACGTCACCCGCTATCGCCGCTCAACCCTGCTGCCGCTGGTGACCGATGCCGGCTTCGACGTAAAGCTGGCGCGCTACTACTACCACTGGATGTTCCCCGCCAAGCTCGTCACGCGCGCCGTGGAAGCGATCACGCGCGCCGGACCCGCCGTCCCGCGCGTTCCGCCAGCGCCCATCAATCAGCTGCTCTATGCCGTCAGCCGCATGGAGCAGCCCCTCAGCCGCGCCCTGCCGATTCCATTCGGCAATTCGCTGCTGGTGCTCGCGACAAAGAAATAGGGCTTCTCGCGATGTAACGGCGGGCGCCCTCGCCCGCCGGCATCTCACCACGGACTCGGGCGCCCCATCCTTTCCGGCGCGCTTTTTGCGCCGCTAACGTGGGGTCCTACCGTCCCGCTATACTCGCCACGTGCCCGCGGAAAACGAAATCAAGGTCCGCCTCGCCGACCTCGCCGCTTTCGAGCAGCGGCTCGCCTCCGCCGGTTTCCAGCTCAAGACCCCGCGCACGCACGAGGTGAACACGCTCTACGATTTTCCCGGACACCCGCTGCGCGGTCGCGGCGAACTGCTGCGCCTGCGCCGCTACGGCGACCAGTGGACGCTCACCCACAAGGGCCCGGGCAATCCCGGCGCCCGCCACAAATCGCGCGTGGAAACGGAAACCCGCGTGGCCGATGGCCAAGCCACCGAGCGAATCCTGCTGGCGCTGGGACTTGAGCCCGTGTTCCGCTACGAGAAGTTCCGCAGCGAGTGGGCCGATTCGACCGGCCACGTCGTCCTCGACCACACGCCCATCGGCGACTTCGCCGAGATCGAGGGCCCGCCCGACTGGCTCGACCGCACCGCGTCGCGGCTGGGCATCAGCCAGGACGGCTACCTCACCTCGTCCTACGCCGAGCTTTTCGCAGACTGGAAACGCCGCTCCGGCAGCGGCGCGACCGAAATGACATTCGCGGCCACTGGCGCCAAAGAAAATCGATGAACGTTGCGGCGCGCCTCGCGGTGCGGCGCCTGGGCACGGCCTCAATGAGTCATCCTGAGCGAAGCACTCGAAGGACCCCGCACCGGTTCGCGCACCGACGCAGCCCAAGGCTTCTCAGCCGCCGCCGTGCGCACGCGAACTTGAAACTGAAAACTTGAAACTGGAAACTGCGGTTACGCTCCGCAGCACTTCTTATATTTCTTCCCCGACCCGCAAGGACAAGGATCGTTCCGCCCCACCTTGTCGCCTGCGCGGCGCACCTGCTGGACGGGCTGCATGTCGCCGGCGCCGGCCATGCGCGCCTGCTCCAGTTCGCGGCGCTTCTTGCGCTGGAATTCTTCGAGCACGTCGTCCATCGAGGTTGCCGGCATGCGGCCGTGGCCGTCGGCGCCCGGGGCCGCCTGCGCCCGCGCTGCGCCTTGCGGCCCGCCCGCCGATGCCGGCGCCGGCGCCGGACGGCCGCTCTCCACCACCTGCATCAGGTAGAGATAGCGCACCGTGTCTTCCTGGAAGCGCTGCAGCATCGCCTCGAACATCTCGAACGACTCACGCTTGTACTCCACCAGCGGATCGTGCTGCCCGTAGCCGCGCAGCCCGATGCCCTCCTTCAGGTGGTCCATGGAGAGCAGGTGGTCCTTCCACTGCGCGTCGAGCACGCTCAGCATGATCATGCGCTCGTGATAGCGCATGGCGTCGGCGCCGATCAGCTTTTCCTTGGCGTCGTAACGCTCCTTCAGCTTGGCAAAGGCCGCGTCGCCCAGCTCCTGCCGGTTGAGGCGCTGCGAGAGCACGCCCTCGGCGCCCAGGTCCACGCCGAACCGCGTGAACACCTGGTTCTTCAGGCCGTCCAGGTCCCACTGCTCGGCGTGAACGTTGGCCGGCGCGTACTCATCCATCAGCTCGCCCAGGATGCCGGCGACGTAGTCCTCGACGATCAATTCCTTCTGGTCCACTCCCTCGAGCAACTGGCGGCGCAGGCCGTAAACCGCCTCGCGCTGCTTGTTCATCACGTCGTCATACTCGAGCAGGTGTTTGCGGGCCTCGAAGTTCTGCGCCTCGACCGCCTTCTGCGCCGCCTCGATGCGCCGCGTAATCATGCGCGACTCGATGGGCACGCCCTCTTCCATCCCCAGCCGCTGGAGCAGGTTTGACACCCACTCCCTGGCGAAGATGCGCATCAGGTCGTCTTCCAGCGAGAGATAGAAGCGCGACGATCCGGGATCGCCCTGGCGGCCCGCGCGTCCGCGGAGCTGGTTGTCGATGCGCCGGGCCTCGTGCCGCTCGGTGCCCAGGATGTGCAGCCCGCCCACGCTGACTACTTCGTCGTGCTCGCGCCGCGTCTCGCGTTCGTAGCGCGCATAAATTTCCTGCCACTGCGCCGCCGGCGCTTCATACTCGGTGCCCTGGTAATAAAGAAGAGTGGTCTCCTCGCCCGACTTCCTGCCCGCCAGCTTGCCCGCCGCCGTCTGCACCGGACGCAGCACGCCCTTCTTGAAGCACTCCTGCTTGGCCATGAACTCGGCGTTCCCGCCGAGCAAAATATCCGTGCCGCGGCCGGCCATGTTGGTGGCGATGGTCACCATGCCCTTGCGCCCTGCCTGGGCCACGATCTCGGCTTCGCGCTCGTGATACTTGGCGTTCAGCACCACGTGCTTGATGCCCTTGCGCTTCAGCAGTTCTGACAGCCTCTCGGACTTTTCGATGGACGTGGTGCCCACCAGCACCGGCTGGCCGGTCTCGTTCAGACGCTGGATCTCGTCGGCCACCGCGCCGAATTTTTCTTTTTCGGTGCGATAGACGATGTCGGGATTCTCTTTCCGCAGCAGCGGCTTGTTCGTGGGGATAACGATAACTTCCAGCTTGTAGATCTTCTCGAACTCAGGCGCTTCCGTCTCCGCCGTACCGGTCATGCCGGCCAGCTTCCTGTACATGCGGAAGTAATTCTGGAAGGTAATCGTGGCCAGCGTCTGGTTCTCGCGCTCGATCTTCACGCCTTCCTTGGCTTCAATCGCCTGGTGCAACCCGTCGGACCAGCGACGCCCCGGCATCAGGCGCCCGGTGAACTCATCCACAATGATGACTTCGCCGTCCTTCACCACGTACTCCACATCACGCCGGTAAAGCGCGTGCGCCTTCACCGCGGTTTCCACGTGGTGCTTCAGGTCCCAGTTTTCCGGATCGGCGATGTTCCCGATGCCGAGGAGCTGCTCAACTTTTTCCCAGCCCTCGTCGGTGACGGTGATGGTGCGGTGCTTCTCATCGACCACGAAGTCGCCGGTCAGGATTTTCGGCTCGCCGGGCGCGGTGTCCCGCTCCTCGCCCTTTTCCAGCTTGGGGATGATGCGGTCGACGCGGTAGTACTTGTCGGTGGATTCCTCGCTCGCGCCGCTGATGATGAGCGGCGTCCTGGCCTCGTCGATGAGGATCGAGTCCACTTCGTCCACGATGGCGAAGTTGTGCCCGCGCTGCACACAGTCATTCAGGTCGAACTTCATGTTGTCGCGCAGGTAGTCGAAACCGAACTCGTTATTGGTTCCGTAGGTGACGTCGGCGGCGTAGGCTTCGCGGCGCTCGGCGTCGTCCAGTTCGTGCACGATCACGCCCACCGTCAGCCCAAGGAAGCGATACAGCCGGCCCATCCACTCGGCATCGCGCTTGGCCAGGTAATCGTTGACGGTGACCACGTGCACGCCGCGCCCGCTCAGCGCATTCAGATACACCGGCAGGGTGGCGACCAGCGTTTTGCCTTCGCCGGTCTTCATTTCAGCAATCTTGCCCGAGTGCAGCACCATGCCGCCGATCAACTGCACGTCGAAGTGCCGCATATTGAGGACGCGCTTGCCCGCCTCGCGGACCACGGCGAACGCCTCCGGCAGCAGCTCTTCGAGCGCCTCCTTCAGCGCCGCCTCGCGCTCGTCTTCCACCGGCTTGGCGGCATCGGCGTCGGTCTCAGGATCGGCCGCCAGCCGCGCCAGTTGCTCGTCGAAGGGCTTGGTTTTCCCGGCAATGCGCGCGCGGAACTCGTCGGTTTTGGCGCGCAGGTCGGCATCGGAGAGCGCGGCCATCCGCGGCTCGAGCGCATTGATGCGCTCCACCAGCGGCATCAGCCGCTTTACCTCGCGCTCGTTCTTGGTGCCAAAAACTTTGGCTAGAAGGTTCAACTCAGGGGGTCCTCACTGCGGGGAGAGCGGAGCACACCTCCGCCTCGATTTAGCGTAACACACTGAATTGGATGCGGTAGGAACCCCCAAGGCGCGCTGAAAGGACGCTATTTGAATTCGCGCTTTGCAACGTGCTCGGCCGCCTTGCCAGCCAACGACGCTGCAAATGCCTTGAATGTCAGGTCTGTTGCAGGCTCGGAAAATCTGCCTCGCATACCCTGCGAGCGTGGGCTCAGAATCAGGCATGCTGAGTCGTACAAGCGATCGAGCATCATCTTGCGGCAGAAGAGCTCGTAACGTTTCGCGTACGAGACCGCAAGATGATTGCCGGGCGCGTATCGTTCATCCCGGAATTCAGGGCGTACCGGAAAGTGAGGCTCGCAAACCTTCTTGACACCACGGGACTCTGGACAGTCCTCCAACAGCATGAGATATCCAAGCCATGGACGCGGTGAGCTAGCGAACGTCTTCTCCGCATACGCCTTCCACACGTCCGTCGCATTCCCAAGTGCTTCTTCAACACGATTGTTGAAATTGTTTCCGAACGATGGACCCATCTGCGACTTCAACTCGATCAGCGCCACGAGTTTGCCATCAGCCACGATGATGGTGTCCCAGTTCTTTGTCGGGCGGTAAAAGCCTGGAATCTCTCCGATCGACTTGCCTCGAAAAATCTCGGTTCGGTGAAGGCCGGCCTGTTCGATGACGTCGCAAAGCACGTGAGTAAACCCGTCCATCTGCTTGCCGCCGGTGACGGAGGCCCGCTCCTTATAATCCTGGTTCCCTCCCTTGCCCTGGTTCGCCGCCTGAAACGACCTGGTTTTCCCGTAGTGGGCGACGGCCTTCGATAGTCCTCTTTCCAGGTTCATCGGTGGGTCGTAACGGACGAGATTTTGAAGAGTCCTTCCTGGCGGGGCACCACCCGAACGCATGCGCGGGAAAAATACTCGGGATCAACTTCAATACCGATGCTGTTTCTGCCCCAATTGGACGCCGCCAGGTTGGTGGTCGCTGTGCCCATAAAGGGATCCAGCACGGTATCTCCAACGAAGCTGAACATCCTTATCAACCGTTCCGCAAGTTCTAACGGGAACGGGGCAGGATGGTCCTTCGTGGACGCGCCCGGCAGGTCGGACCAAATCTGCTGAAACCACACCTGGTGTCGTTCCGCGGGGATCAGGCTCAGGAGTCGCGTCTCGATTGAAGGACTGCGATAGCCGCCGGGTTTGCGCTCCATGATGATGTACTCGATGTCGTTCTTGATCACGGCATTTGGCTCGTACGGCTTGCCCAGAAACCCTGCTCCGCCATTCTCGACCTCGAATGCCGCATTGGCGATTTTGTGCCAAATGATCGGGGCCAAGTTATCAAAGCCGATCCGTCGGCACCGCTCTTGAATTGACGCGTGCAGCGGAACGACGGTATGACGGCCCCCATTTCGACGGCGGGACAAGCAAACGTCGCCGACGACGCATATCAATCTACCGCCTGGAACCAGGGCGTCATAAAGACGGGCCCACACTTTATCCAGTTCGTCGAGAAAGCTTTCGTAGTCTGTGATGTAGCCGAGTTGTTCCGTTCCGAGGTTATATTCCTTGAGCGTCCAGTAGGGAGGCGAAGTCAGGACGAGCTCCACACTTTTGGGCTGCAGGTCGGGAGTCACTCTTGAGTCACCCAAGTAGAGCCGATGGACCGACGGGACCAATCTCACTGCCTGTTCGACACGAGTACACGCCACGGGATCCCGAGCAATGCGAGGAATATCCGTCTGCGGATCAGGCAGGTTTCTGAATTCCGGCGGAACCAAGTCCGACAGAGAACGCTCGGAATGGATGCTGTGAACGGCCATTTCAGTGCAACTGTACCATCGTCTGCTTACAAATCTAAAAAAAGCCCGGCCGAGACCGGCCGGGCTCGACCCATGTTCTACGCGATCCGCCGTCCGCGCCTCGCCGCCCCGCGCGCGCCGCGACGCGGCGCCTCCTCCATCTCCTCCTCGCCCATGCCCGGTTCTTCGGGCTTGAGCTTCTTGCTCAACTGCTCCAGCTTGCGCAGCGCCTGCTGCTCTTCCTTCAGGTTCTGATTCAGCAGCTTCTCGGCTTGCTTGTGCCTCATCTGCTTCGCAAGCTGGATGAGCGATTCGTACGCGCTGATCTCATACCGCTCCGTCTTGATACCCGCGCCGACATTGAATACATCCATCAGGTCCGGAGACGGGTCTTGTTCTTTGAACGTGTCGTGCTCCTCCTTCAGCCCCATGATGCCCCTGCACTCGGTCGTCTCCGGCTCCTCGCCGATGGAATCGAGTGCCTCGCGCAGCCGCTCCACCTGGTTCTCTGTCTGCTGGCGGTGCTGCTCAAAGTTTTTGCGCAGCTCGGGACTGGCGCTCTCGCCGGCCATCTCGCCCAGCGCCTCCAGCACCTTCTGTTCGCCGTCCAGCATGTCGTTCAATTCATGGATGAATAATTCGTGAGCTGTCTGCATGCACTCCTCCTCGCGAAAGAATTCCGCCTCGTAGGATGCCGCCCCGCACCGGCGTGCTGCGGAAATCGCGAGCGTCTGCCAGTGGAAGCACCGGGCTTCAGCCCGGTGAATAGAGGCGCGCGTCCCATCCGCGCCGACTGAGCTGGGCGAAGGAGGCGCGGCCGCCCTCAACTTCGGTATAGTTGGCCCGCGCCATGCCCAACTACTACCGGCGATTCGTCGAATCCGCCGAGCGCTGGCCGAAGAACGTCGCACTGGAATTGCAGCGCCAGCACGGCGCGCCCGCCGGGCCCGGCGACCGCCTTACCTACGCCGAACTTCGCCGCCTCGCCGAGGCGGTCGGCGCGTGGCTCGGCCAGAACGCGCCGCCGGGCGCACGCTGCGCTCTGCTGGCCAACAACAGCCCGCGCTGGGTAGCGGCGTATCTGGGCGCGCTCGCCGCCGGCTGCGTCGCCGTGCCGCTGGACACCGCGTTCAAGGCCGAGCAGGCCGCCAAGCTCCTCAAGGACAGCGGCAGCTCCATCCTGTTCACCGACGTCCGCCATCTGGCCTTGGCGCAAAAGTCCGTGACCGGCGACACCGGTATCGTGCTGCTCGATGCGCCCCACGCCACCGCCGCTGATTCGCGCCTCAAGGACCTGAAGTCCGCCGCGCACGCCGCCGTCTCGCCAAGCGCCGCCGGCGTTCCAACGCTCGATCAGATCGCCGCCGCCGGCGCGCGCAACTTCTCCGTCGCCGAGGTCGCCAATGACGATCTCGCCATGCTGCTCTACACCTCCGGCACCACCAGCGACCCCAAGGGCGTGATGCTCACGCACGGCAACCTGTGGGCCGAGAGCGAAGCCGTCTTCAAGGCGCTGCGGGTCTACCCAACCGACGCCCTTCTTGGCGTGCTCCCGCTCTTCCACGCGCTGGCGCAAATGGCCAACCTGCTGCTGCCGCTCGTCGCCGGCGCCCGCGTCGTCTACCTGGAATCGCTCAACACCAGCGAACTCATGCGGGCGCTGAGCGAGCGCGACATCACCATCTTCGCCTGCGTCCCGCAGTTCTTCTACCTGATCCACGAACGCGTGCTGCACCAGGTGGAAGAGCGCGGCGCCTTCGCCAAGATCGTCTTCAGCCTGCTCAAACGGTTCACCGCCGCCGCCCGCAAGCTCGGCCTCAATCCCGGACGCGTCCTGTTCCGCCGCGTGCATGACGCGCTCGGGCGCAACATGCGGTTCCTCGTCACCGGGGGCTCCCGCTTCGATCCCGCCGTCGCCCGCGACCTGTACTGCATGGGCTTCGACATCCTGCAGGCCTACGGCCTCACCGAGACTTCCGGGGGCGCCACCGTCACGCTGCCGAACAACAACGTGCTCGGCTCGGTCGGACAGCCGCTCCCGGGCGGCGTGGAGGTCCGCATCGTTGATCCGAAGCCGCAATCCGAAGGCCCGCCCGTGGGCGAAATCGCCATGCGCGGCGGCATCGTGATGCGCGGCTACTACAACCGTCCTGACGCTACCGCCGAAACACTCCGCGACGGATGGCTGCACACCGGTGATCTCGGCTATCTCGATTCGCGCGGCAACCTGTTCATCACCGGCCGGCAGAAGGACGTCATCGTCCTCAGCTCGGGAAAGAACATTTATCCCGAAGAAATCGAGGCGCACTACCAGCGCTCGCCGTTCATCAAGGAAATCACCGTGATGGGCCTGCAGGGCCGCCCCGGCGAGCCGTTTTCCGAGCGCCTGCACGCCGTCATCGTTCCGGACTTCGACGCGCTCCGCGCCCGCAAGATCGTCAACGCGAAAGAGGTCATCCGCTACGACATCGAAACGCTCTCCGCCGAGTTGCCTTCGACCAAGCGCATCCTGAGCTACGAGATCTGGCAGAAGGACCTGCCTCGGACGACAACCCGCAAACTCAAGCGCTTCGCTATCCAGCAGGAAGTCGTGCGCGGACAAGCGGCGCAAGCCGCCGCGGCGCCGGCCGGGCCCAGCGCTCCCGGCCGGGAGTTCACCGAAGACGACCTCGCCTGGCTCGACGATCCCGAAGCCGCCCGCGCCCTCGCTGTCGTCAAGTCCGCCAGCAACGTCAAGCGCGAGGTCATCCACCCCGACGATTCGCTCGAACTCGATCTCGGTCTCGATTCGATGGAGCGCGTCGAACTGCTGGTCGCCGTGGAAGAAGCGCTGGACGCGAAAGTGGAAGACTCGGTCGCCGCCGACGTCTACACCGTGCGCGAACTGGTGGAAGCCGTCCGCGCGGGCGCCGGGCGCAAGCGCGCCGACGCCGCCGGATGGGACTCGCTCCTCGCCGCCGATCCGCCGCCGGAAGACGTGCGCGAGTTCCGCCCGCGGCCCGTCGCAACCTTGTTTTGGTATCTGGCCGGACGTCTGGTGCAGGTCGCCTCGCGCGACCTGTTCAAGCTGCGCGTCTCCGGCCTCGAGAACCTGCCGCGCGAAGGCCCGTTCATCATCTGCCCCAACCATCAGAGCTATCTCGATCCCCCGGTGGTCGCGAGCACGATTCCGTGGCCGGTCTTCCGCCGCATTTTCGTCGTCGGCACCAGTGAGATTTTCGGCGCCGGACTCTTCCGCAAGATTGCGCAGACGTTCCGCCTCTTCCCCGTCGATCCCGACCGGAACCTGGTTCCGGCCATGCGCATCGGCGCCTGCGGCCTGCGCCGCGGCGGTGTGCTGCTGATTTATCCCGAAGGCGAGCGCTCCGTAGACGGCGCCGTCCGCCGCTTCAAGAAAGGCGCCGCCATTCTCAGCGCGCACTTGCACGTGCCCATCGTGCCCGTCGCGATTGACGGCTTCTACGACGCCTGGCCTCGCGGCAAAGGTTTCCAGAAACTAGCGCCGCTCACGATTCGCTACGGCCCGCCCGTGTACCCGCCGGAGAAAATCGCTGCCGACCCCGAGCAGACGTATCAGGAAGTGATCGGCGAAGTCCGCAAGCGCGTGATCGCCATGTGGAACGATGTGCACCGCGCGGCAACACCACCGCGCTCCGACTCCGCCGATGCCGCCCACACCGCCGCTGCCGGTTGTCCCGGCATCGCCGCACCTCGGCTATGAAGTCATCCTGAGCGAAGGCCGCGCGCCGCGCTCCGACTCCGCCGACGCCGCCCACACCGCCGCTGCCGGTTGTCCCGGCATCGCCGCACCTCGGCTATGAAGTCATCCTGAGCGAAGGCCGCGCGCCGCGCGGCCGAAGTCGAAGGATCCCTACCCGCACTACGGCATTGCGGGCCGAGCACGAGCCCGCAGCCCTCACTTCGCCTTGGGATGCGTCCGGTCGTACACCTCCAGCACGTGCTTCACCGAGAGCTGCGTGTAACGCTGCGTCGTCGAAAGGCGCTCGTGCCCGAGCATTTCCTGGATGGCGCGCAGGTCGGCGCCCTCTTCCAGCATGTGCGTGCCAAAGGCGTGCCGCAGAGTGTGCGGATGCACGTCGGGCGACAGCCCGCGCCGCACCGCGATGTGCTTCACGATGCGGCCCACACTGCGCGTGGTCAGGCGCTCGCCGCGCAGATTGATGAGCAGCGCCGGCGTCTGCTTTTTCTTTTCGCCGAGCACGCGCTGCCTGTGCGGCAAGTACGTCTCCACCGCATCACGCGCCGCGCCGGCGAACGGAACATAGCGCTCCTTCTTGCCCTTGCCCCGGACGAGGATCGCGTCGTTCGACCACGACACATCGTCCAGGTTGATCCCCACCAGCTCCGAATTGCGGATTCCGCACCCGTAGAGCAACTCCAGGATCACCCGATCGCGCTCGGCAAACGCGGCGCTCTCCGGCAACGCGCCGTCCAGCATCGTCGCCATCTCTTCGATCGTCGGGACGCGCGGCAGCTGCTTCGGCAGGCGCGGCGTGGCCACCAGCGCCGCCGGGTTCTGCTCCACCTCACCCTCGCGCGCCAGCCACCGATACAGCGAGCGCACCGCCGCCAGCGCCCGGGCCACGCTGGTCTTGCTCAGCCCGCGCTGATACAGCTCGCCCAGCCACCCGCGGATGCGCACATGATCAATCGCGCGCACGTCCGCATCGCCAACGAATGCCGCAAACTGCGCCAGGTCTTTCCCGTACGCCAGGATCGTGTTCGGCGAAGCGTTCCGCTCCCGCAGCGCGCTCAGGAAGCGCGCGACGTGCCGCTCGGTTGATGTTTGCTTCTTCGCTGGCATTGACAACTGCGCTGCTGGTTACTGGCTGCCAGCTGCTGGCCAATGCGGTCCTTGCCTTTGCCAGCAGCCCGTAGCGAACAGCCAGCGGCGCATTCAGCCCTTTCTCGCCCTCGGATGATGCGCCGCGAACACGCTCTTCAGCCGGTCCAGCGCCACGTGGGTGTAAACCTGCGTGGTCGAAATGTCGGCATGCCCCAGGATCGTCTGCACCGTGCGCAAATCGGCGCCGCGCTCCACCATGTGTGTGGCCGCCGAGTGCCGCAGCATGTGCGGGCTCGCGCCGCGTCCCGAGCCCGCTCCCGCGCGCCGCACCAGTTGCCACACGCGCTGCCGCGTCAGCTTGCGCGCTCCACGCGCGATAAACAGCCACGGCGCCGTCTTCGCGCCCGCGAGCTTCGGCCGTGCCTCGGCCACATAGTCGCGCAGCGCCGCAATCGCCGACGCCCCCAGCGGCACGATCCGCTCCTTGTCGCCCTTGCCGCGGACGAGCAGATAGCCGAGATCGAGCTTCAGGTCCTCCATCCGCGCCGAGGTGAGCTCCGAAACTCGCAGCGCGCCCGCGTACAACACCTCGAGCATCGTGCGATCGCGCAGCGCGAGCGCGGCGGGCAGCGGACCGCCGTTGGTCCGCGCCGGCGCCAGCATCTTCTCCACTTCCGCGAGCGCCAGCGACTTGGGCAGGACCTTCCACTGCCGCGGCGTCTCGATATTGAGCGTGGGATCGTGCTTCACGTGCCTATCCAGCAGCAGGTACTTGTAGAAGTGCCGCAGCGCCGAGAGCTTTCGCGCCACCGACCGCCCGTCGAGCTGATGGGAAAAAAGCTGGTCCAGGAAGGCGCGCACATCCTCGCGCCGCGCAGTCGCCAGCGTCCGCCGCTTCTTCGCGGCGAACTCGGCGAATTGCTCCAGGTCGCGCTCGTAGGCGCCCAGCGTCAGCCGCGCCAGCCCCTTTTCCACCTGCAGATAATTAAGGAATGCCGCGGCCAACTGCTTGTCCTCGCTGCGCAACGCGGGCCGCGTCTGGACAAACTTCCGCATGGGGGAAGTATGCGCGTTATCGGACGCAGCTGCTAATGGCGAACCCGGTACGCTGACCCGCTATGCGGATCCGAACGCGAGCCCTTCATCCCTTGTGATCCAGAACTCAGGCGGCGCATTGCGGTTCAAAGTGAGGGTTTTCCGTTCTCCGTCGTAGGTTGGAAGCAATTTTGCACACCGCAACGAGGCCCCGGTAAGTTCCTCCGGCGATGCCTGCGCCGGATGTTGCACAAGGTGGGCTTTGACCTCGTTTGGCAAGCTGCGCCACGCAGGGGCGAAGGACAAAAGCACACAATCGCGGCGCATTTCGGTCGAGTTGGCGTGGGTTGCGTGCAGCACTCTGTAGTCAATCACTACAGCGTCCCCGGCCGACACTGCAATCGTCTCCTCACCCGCGAGTTCGATCATGGCGGGATGCTTGTGAAGTGGGCCTTCCGGTGTACTACTCTGGGCCTCCGGAAGTAGCGCATGAATAGGTGAGCTGCGCAGGTGCGACCCTGGCAGGATGCGCAAAGCCCCATTTGCCTGGGTGGTGTCGCACAGGTAGCACAGGACTGCAACTTGAACCGGCGATTTTCGATACGTGACCGGGTGGTCCCAGCACCACCAATCCTGATGCCACCAAAGGGGCCCGCTGTGCGAACTCTTAATGCTGATATACCCGGAGATCCATTTCAGGTCTTCGGCCGAAAGGACAGCCTGAAGACGGCGCATGCGGCCTTCGCAGGCCACAATCAAATCAACGATAGCATCGTTCCAGCGTAGCGCCAGCAGAGTGTTGTTGGGACGTTCACAAACGCCCGACGCAGAACTCGCCGCCGAATCTACCAGCGTTTTCAGGCGCTGAAGCTCTCCCCTGCAGATAAAACGCCGGAGCACCGCAAAACCATGCTCCTCCACGGTCGGCATGGGCGATCGGCACGAAGGCGCTTCAGATGTGCATTCTGGCCTCATTTCAACAGCTCCTCCGCGTACCGCGCTCCCGCCGGCGTGTCTTCGTGCTTGAAGTAGGCAAACACGTCGTGCCCGGCCTGGGTGTGCTCGCGCATCTTCGCCTCAATCTGCTTCAGCTCACCCGCCGAATACTCCGGCTTGCGGAAGCGGTAGTAGGCAAACGCCCCCGTGGTCACATCCGGACACTCGATCTTCTCGCTCCCGGCCACGCACAGCGCCGCGCCGTACTTGCGCAGCACGTCGTACACCGCATCGCCGAACCACGACCCGTGCCGGAACTCGAACGCCAGCTTCAGCGCCGCTGAGTGCGGCAGCTCCGCCAGGAACGCATCCAGCAGCGCCGCATCTTTTTTCAGGAATGGTGGCAACTGGAACAGCACTGGCCCGAGCCGTCCGGCCTGCGCCAGCGGCTGGATGGAATCGAGGAACCGTCGCGTGAACTCCTCCGCATCGCGCAGCCGCTTCACGTGCGTGATCACCTGGTTCGCCTTGATGGCGAAACGAAACGTCTCCGGCGTCGCCGCCACCCAGCCCTCGATCACCTTGGGCGTCACCATCCGCCGGAAGGTGTAGTTGATCTCCACCGTGTTCAGCCGGGTGGCGTAGTAGCCGAGAAACTTCGCAGCGGCGAGCTTCGGCGGATAGAAGTCCGGCTTCCACGCGGGATACGCCCATCCCGACGTGCCGGCATACACCTTTGCCATAAGCAGAGATCTGGGGGCCCCACTCTTCGCCTGCTCCTGGCCAAGGGCGGGAACCTGGACTCGCGACATTCTACTTCCTGCCCCGCACGCCCGGTGCTACCTTCCAGGGGCCCTTGGGCGCGGTGCCGCCTGCTGCCCTTGGTGTTTTCTTGGCGCCGTTTGTGTTTGCTCTTGATTTTTTGACTTCGCCGGCGGCCAACGACCAACGACGCTTTCAGGAGCCGTTATGCTCGCCAACGCCAAGCTCATGGGCTTCCTCTTCACCACCGATTACGATCGCGCTCGCGCCTTCTTCGAAGGCCAGCTCGGCTTCGAGTTCATCTCGCTCGATCCGTTCGCGCTCGTCATGCGCGCCGGCTCGACCTGCATCCGCATCGTCAAGATGCCCAAGTTCACGCCCGCCCAGGGCACCGTTTTGGGATGGCAGGTCACCGACATCGAGGCCGTCGCCGGCTGGCTCGCCTCGCGCGGCGTCGCGACAGAAAAGTATCCGTTCGTTCAGGACCAGAAGACCGGCATCTGGACCACTCCCAACGGTGACAAGGTCGCCTGGTTCAAAGACCCCGACGGCAACGTGCTCAGCATCTCACAACACAACTGAGCCGACGCCCTAGCCTCTCCTCTGCTTGTACTGCTTCGACATCTCCTTGGGAGTCGCCCGCGTCGGGTCATCCGACTTGCCTGCCGGCGCCTTGCCTTTCGCCAGCAGGCCGGTCGCGGCCACCGCCTCCACCGCCTTCTCCAGCTTTTCCAGCGGCGGCAGCCTCTGCTTCAGTTTCAGCACCGGCTCGAACAGGTCGCCCATCTTTTCCGCGCGCGCCAGCACCTGCTGCGAATCGAACACCAGTAGGCGCGCGTCGCCCTGGTTGAGCGTCGCTTCGGTTTCTTCCCACTTCACGGGGGTTGAAACCGTAGGCCGCTCCTTCGCGCGCAGCGAATACACGCAGATCGTGGTCTTGTAGTCGTCGTTCTGGCTCCAGTCCACGAAGATTTTCCCCACGCGCAGCGCCTTCTTCATGTCCGACACGACAAAGTCCGGCCTGTGCTTCTCCAGCAGTCGCGCCACGGCGCGCGCAAACGGCTTGGTTTGCTCGTACGTCGCCGGGGAATTCAGCGGCACGTAAACCTGCAGGCCCTTGGAGCCCGACGTCTTGGCCCAGCACTTCATTCCCAGCTCTTCGAAGATCGCCCGCACCCACATGCCCACGCGGCAGCACTCCACGATATTGGCCGGCGCGCCGGGGTCGAGATCGAACACCAGCATCGTGGGCCGCGTCATGTCCTGATGCTTCGAGAGCGACGTATGGAGCTCCAGGTCCGCCAGGTTTGCCAGCCACACCAGCGTGGGCAGGTCCTGCGCCAGGATGTAATTCACCATGCGGTCGTTGCCCGGGCTCCAGACCGGCGCCACCTGCACCCAATCGGGCCGGTGCGACGGCGCATTCTTCTCGTAGAAGTGCATGCCCGTCACGCCCTCCGGATACCGCTTCATCGTGAGCGGACGGTCTTTCAGGTGCGGCAGCAGCACCGGCGCAATCCGCACGTAGTAGTCGATCACCTGCCCCTTGGCGAACCCCGCCGCGGGATACAGCACCTTCTCCAGGTTCGACAGCTGCAATCGCCTGCCCTGGACCTCGATTTCGGTGGTCTTACGCGCCAAGTTCAACTCCGTTGCAAAGTGAAGAGTGGACGTGAACAGTCAGGGCCGGCAACTCACCCCGGGTTGTGCTCGCGCTCCGGGCCATCCGTCACCGAGTCATCCCGGGCGAGGCCACAGGCCGCCACGAAGCGAGCGGGCGAGGCGAAGGACCCCGCGATGCCCGCGCAAGCGATGCCACAGCTTCCCGGCCACGAACGTCCGCGCCACCTCGTTCACTGTTCACGTTCCACCATTCACTTTTCACTGCTATCAGCAACAACATCCGCCGCAACAGGGTACATCCAAGAGTCTGTGTCTGCCGACGAAAAGGCGCTTCCCATCAGCAGTTCGGCGGAGCCTGCCTTTCCCGAAGAACAGCGGCGCCTCTTTTACGAAGTCCTGGAGCTCATGAACTCGCGCGGCGTGCCCTACGCCGTTTCCGGCGCCTTCGCCCTGCACGAGCATACCGGCATCTGGCGCGACACCAAGGACCTCGACCTGTTCATGACCGACCCGTGGGCCGCGCTCGCACTCACCTATCTGCTGGAAGACGGCTTCGAGTGCGAGATCTGCGACCCGGTGTGGCTGGCCAAAGCGCATCGCGGCGAATACTACGTTGACATCATCACCGGCATGAGCAATGCCGCCATCGTGGTCAACGACACCTGGATCGAGCGCGCGCGTCCTGCGGAAGTGTTCGGCTCGAAGGTGCGCGTGCTTGCGGCCGAAGAGCTCATCGCCTCCAAGCTCTTCGTCACCCGCCGCGAGCGCTACGATGCCGCCGACATCTGCCACGTGCTGCACGGCGCGCGCGGCCGCCTCGACTGGCCGCGCCTGCTCTCGCTCGCCGGCGAGCACTGGGAGCTGCTCTTCTCCGTCATGGTGCTCTACCACTACATCTATCCTGCCGGCGTCGATTCGGTCCCGGCGGAGATCTGGGACATGTTGCAGCAGCGCTTCGGCAACGAGCTGCATGCCCACGGCGAGCTGATGAAGACGTTCCGCGGCAGCCTCATCGACGACAAGATGTTCGCCATCGACGTGGCCGAGTGGGGCCATGAAGACCAGCTCTCCCGCAATCGCGAACGGCGATTGCAGTCGGGCGGCATCCGCTGCGAGCTGCCGCCGCGCAAGTCCGCCGCGTGACGCCATGCGCATCGCCGCCACTGCCGACCTGCACTACTCGCCGCAGAGCTATGACCACATCCGCGAGCCCATGTCGCGCGTGCGCGACGAGGCCGACCTGCTCGTCCTGGCCGGCGACCTCACCAACTACGGCAAGCCGGAAGAGATGGAGTCGTTGCTCAACGCCCTCGTCCGCCTGCGCATTCCCACCGTCGCCGTGCTCGGCAACCACGACTACGAGGCCGGCAAGCAGACGGAACTGATCAAGATGATGACCACCGAGGGAATCAAAGTCCTTGACGGCTCCGGCTACGAGCGCGATGGCGTCGCCTTTGCCGGGACCAAAGGTTTCCCCGGCGGTTTCGGACGCGGCGTCCTCACCGCCTTCGGCGAGCCCGAGGTGAAGGCCTTCGTGCAGGCCGCGCTCGACGAGGCCCTCAAGCTCGAACGCGCGCTCTCCCAGCTGCGCGCGCAAAAGCACGTGGTGGTGCTGCACTACGCGCCGGTGGTGGACACCGTGCGCGGCGAGCCGCCCGAGATTTTTCCCTTCCTCGGCACCGCCCGACTGTCGGAAGTCATAGACCGCCACGGCGCCCAGGCCGTCATCCACGGCCACGCCCACCACGGTTCGGCCGACGGCAAAACCACCGCCGGCATCCCGGTGTATAACGTCGCCCTGCCGCTGATCCAGTCAGCCCGGCCGGGCGCGGTGTACCGGGTGTTCGACGTTTGAGGTTGCGGAGAAGATGCGATTTTGGGGGCTTGACAAGAAATCGAGCCCGAAGGACAGGCGCCGCGAATGCCTGGCTTGTACTCGATCGCAATGGGAATGGCCGCATTGATAACGGCACAGAACTGTTCGGCAACTTCACGCCCCAGCCCCCTTCAGGCACTGGCTGTGTTCGACGAACCGGAGAATGGTGGCAACGGCGATGGCGTGATTGACAGCCGCGACCTGATCTTCTTTAGCTTGCGTTTGTGGCGAGATTCAAACCACAACGGCATATCCGAGCCCGGGGAATTGTTCACCCTGCCTCAGCTGGGTATCGCCTCGATCTCATTGAATATCGAGAAGACCGTAGGCGTGACCGCTATGGAAACATCTTTCGTTACCGTGCGAAGCTCAATGGAAGCGGTCAGTCTGACGCTGGGCGTTGGGCGTACGACGTGTTCCTCGTTTCGGAACAGCCATCGGCATCCGTAGTTCCTCCGTCGCGCAGTTTCAAGCGTGACCTGAATGGCTTCTGGGCAGCGTCGGAAGCAAGGGACGCGGGATTGCTGGCCTTGATACGACCGTAAGACCGAACTCGACATTCGCGCCGCACACAACGCGGCGCGGGACGTGGGGCACCCTCCACGGACGTCACCCCCCGTTTGACACTTTCCTCCCGCCCCAATTAGCTTTCTCCATCCCGGCCCACCCCCCTCCTGCGCGAGGAGGGCATTGCACCCAGATCCGTTTCCGGAGGTTGTTCTTGTGAAAACCGCCGTCAAGCCCACGTTGGCGATGCTGTGCCTGGCGCTGCTGGCAACGCTGCCCCTGGCCGCGCAGGACCTGGCCTCCATCGAGAAGCGCGTCACCGTCCACAAGATGAAGAATGGCCTGACCGCCGTCATCTACGAGCGCCCCGAGGCGCCGGTGTTCAGCTTCTTCACCGTGGTGGACGCCGGCTCCGTCCAGGACCCCAAGGGCATGACCGGCCTGGCGCACATGATGGAGCACGAGGCCTTCAAGGGCACCGACAAGATCGGCACCACCAACTGGCCCGCCGAAAAGGCCGCCCTCGCCAGGTTGGAAGTCGCCTACGCCGCCTATCGCGCCGAACTCGACAAGACCACCGGCCGCGACGAAAAGAAACTCGCGCAGCTCGAAAAGGCCTTCAATGACGCCCGCGCCGCGGCCGACAAGTTCGTGGTCAAGAACGAGTTCAGCAAGATCCTCGATTCCAACGGCGCCGTGGGCGTGAACGCCTTCACCGCCAACGACGAGACCGGCTACTTCTATTCCTTCCCGTCGAACCGGCTGGAGCTGTGGGCGTACCTGGAGTCGGAGCGCTTCCTGCATCCGGTGATGCGCGAGTTCTACACCGAGCGCGACGTGGTCTATGAAGAGCGCCGCATGCGCACCGACAGCAGCCCCATCGGGCGCCTGGTCGAACAGTTCCTCGCCGCGGCCTTCACCGCGCACTCGTATCGCAATCCGCCCGTCGGCTGGCCCGGCGATTTGAAGAACTTTTCAGCCACCGACGCGATGAACTTTTTCAAGAAGTATTACATTCCCTCGAACATGGTGGTCGGCGTGGTGGGCGATGTGAAGGCCGCACCGACGATCGCCATTCTGGAAAAGTATTTCGGCCGCATTCCCTCGGGCCCCAAGCCGCCGGAGTACGCCACCAGCGAGCCGCCGCAGAGTTCCGAGCGCCGCGTGGTGCTGCGCGAAGCCACGCAGCCCATCGTCATCGAGGGCTACCACCGGCCCAACTATCGCGATCCTGACGACGCCGGCTACGACGTGCTGGCCGACCTGCTGAGCCGCGGACGCACGTCGCGCCTCTACCGCTCGCTCGTGCGCGACCAGAAGATCGCGCTCCAGGCGCAGGGCTTCACCAACTTCCCCGGCGTGAAGTACGCCGAGCTGTTCGCCTTCCTGCTGGTGCCCAACGCCGGGCACACGCCGGAAGAAATCATCGCCGCCGCGCGCAAGGAACTGGACCGGCTGCGCAACGAAGATGTGAGCGACGAGGAACTCGCCTCGGTCAAGACGCGCGCCAAGGCCGACATTGTCCGCGGCCTCAAGGAAAACGACAATCTCGCCGAAGGCCTGGCCGAAGCGCAGCTCCGCTTCGGCGACTGGCGCGAACTGTTCCGCCACGTGGACCGCATCGACAAGGTCACCAAGGCCGATATCCGCCGCCTGGCCAACAAGATTTTCGTGCCCGAGAACCGCACGCTGGCCTTCATCGAGAATCCGCCCAAACCTGAAGCGGCGCCCAGGAAAGGAGGCGAGTAATGAACAGCCGTCGCCGGACTTCACTCACCCTCATGCTCGCCCTGCTGCTGGTGGCCGCATCCGGCCTCGCGATTGCGCAGACCACCGCGCCCAAACAGGCGCCCAAAGCCGCGCCCCAAGCCACACCGGCGCGACCTTCCGCCGTTCCCAAGGCAACCGGTCCCATCCCGCAGTCGTGGAAGCAGGTCCCCATCCCGCCGCTGCATCCGTTCAAGGCGCAGGAACCCAAGCGCATCGAGCTGGCCAACGGCATGGTGCTGCTGCTTCAGGAAGACCACGAGCTGCCGTTGATTGACGGCACCATCCGCATCCGCGGCGGCGACACCGAGGTCCCCAACGCGAAGACCGGCATGATGAACATCTACGGCGCGGCGTGGCGGCAGGGCGGCACCTCGCGCCTGACCGGCGACCAGATGGACGACCAGCTCGAAGCGCGCGCCGCGCGCGTCGAGACCACCACCGGCTCGGTCTCCACCACGGTTTCGTTTTCCTGCCTGAAGCAGGATTTCGAAAACGTCTTCCAGCTCGCCGTCGAGCTGCTGCGCGATCCCGCCTTCCGCCAGGACAAGATCGACCTGGCCAAAACGCGCGTGAAGAGCGGCATTTCGCGCCGCAACGACCAGGTGGGCGCCATCGTGAACCGGCTTTCGTCGCGCATCGCTTACGGCGCCGACAATCCTTACGGCCGCGAGCCGGAATACGACACGGTTGACGCCGTCACCCGCGAAGACCTGGCCGCCTTTCACAAGCAGCACGTGCACCCGAACAACATCATCGTGGGCATCGTCGGCGACTTCGATCCTGCCCAGATGGAAGCGCGCCTGCGCCAGGCGTTCGATTCCTGGCCGAAGGGCCCGCAGGCCACGCCGCCCAGTTTCGAATTCCGCGGACCGAAGGCGAACACCATCTTCTTCGCGCCCAAGGACGACGTGAACCAGTCGTCCGTGCGCCTGATCCAGCTCGGCACCGACCGCCGCAATCCTGATTTCTTCAACATCGCGGTCATGGACCAGATCTTTTTCGCCGGCGGCTTCTCCGCGCGCTTCGTTGACGCCATCCGCACCAAGCGCGGCCTGGCCTACTCGGCCGGCGGCGGCTTCAGCGCGCCCTACGACCACCCCGGCACCTTCGACGCCGGCGCCGACACCAAGAGCCAGACCACGGTCGAGACCATCACGGCCAGCTTCGACGAGATCAAGGACATGGCAAAAAATCCCGCCACGCCCGACGAACTCAAGCGCGGCAAAGACGCCATCCTCAACTCGTTCATCTTCACCGTGGATTCGAAGGACAAGATCCTCAGCGAGCGCATGACCTACGAACTGTTCCACTTCCCCGCCGACTACCTGGAGCGCTACAAAGCGGGCGTGGAAAAAACCACCCTGGAAGACGTCAAGCGCGTTTACGACAAGTACATCCACCCTGAGCAGATGGCCGTGCTCGTCGTCGGCAAGGCGTCTGACTTCGATAAGCCGCTTTCCTCGCTGGGCAAGCCGGTCGAGACCATCGATCTCACCATCCCGCCGCCCGGCGGCAGCAAGGGCAAGGCCGGCGGCGCAAGGGAAGCGCCCGCCAACACGCCCGAAGCCAAAGCGCTGCTGGCAAAGGTCGTCAGCGCCCTCGGCGGCGAAGAAAAACTGCGCGGCATCAAGTCGCTGCGCACCACCGCCGAGGTCACCCAGAAGACCCCGATGGGCGACATCACCATGAACCGCAAAGTTACGGTTGCCCATCCCGACCGCGCCGCGCTCAGCATGCAATCACCGATGGGCGAGATGCAGCTGGTCATCACGCCGCAGGCGGCGTTTGCCATGACGCCGCAGGGCGCACAGGACCTGCCGCCCTCGGCGCGCACCGACTTCCTCCGCGACCTGCATCGCAGCATGCACTGGGTCGCCGGACACTCGGACGAGCCGGGGTTCGCCGTGCGGCTTGACGGCACGAAGAAAATCGGCAACGTCGAAGCGCAGGTCCTCGACCTGGAATCGGCCGACTCGCGCGCTCGCTGGTTCGTCGACCCCGCCACCGGCCTCGTCCTGCGCGAAGAACACCAGGGCACTGGACGCGACGGCAGCCCCGTCGACGCCGCCACCGACTTCGCCGACTACAAAGCCGTGGACGGCATCCTGTTCCCCTTTACTTCAACGCAGTACCAGAACAACGAGGTCAGCGCGAACGTGAAAGTCAGCCAGATCGAAGTGAACCCGCAGGTGGACGAGAAAACATTCCAGAAACCGCAGTAAGTCCGCAGCTGGCTCCTGGCTGCCAGCTGCCAGCCCCCAGGTTGCCGGCAGCGCACCGGGGGCCTTCGTGCCCTTTGTGGTCCCCCGTGTCGTTTGGGTTCCGCTGTTGCCTTTGCCTTTTAACCAGCAGCCAGCAGGGCGCTTACGCCGCTTGACGACGCTCCCGGCTATTGCTAGTCTGATGAAGCGAATAAAAAGCGAATGTCGCTCTTCCCGGTAAATATTCCCTCAGAACAAGTTACCCCGGAGCCTTGGGCTCAAAGTCCTCTGGATGGGGCCCGAGCCTCCGAAAATCAGGAATGAGCTCATTTTGGGCGGACAGCCGCACCGGTTCCTCGACGGCGATAAGTGACTTCACCTTGTCGAAGTCTTTGTCCCAGCGCTGAAGCGCATCCACTCTCTTCAGAATTGCAGACGCAGCATGAATGGCGTCAGCAGGCTTCAGGTCGTAATCCCTAGACAGTTCGACCGCTTTTTTAGCCGTTCGCTCGTCTACAAGCACCTTCTGAATGAACTTCCACTCGAACATTCCGGCTATGTTGTTGATTTGATCCTTCGTCAATCGCTCATAAGGAGCGGTGTTCCTGTGGTAGTACTCCCACACCTCCTTGATTTGGTTCTCCTCGCCTTTGAAGAGTTTTTGCAGTTCTGGGTCTTTGGATGTAAGCGGCCTGGTTGCCCAATCAGGGAGATTTGGAATGACTGGCTGCATCCGTCGCGGCCTGATTACCTCAGCAATCGTGAACATGGAAGTCCAGATTTCTATTTCTTTGCGCTGCGCATGCAGTAGAACATCCTGACAGATCAATCTGCGATCATCCTCTTTTCGGTTAAGAAAGCAGATGAAGCAGGTTGTGTCCCAGTACAGTTTGCGCAGCTTACTCATCAGCCATATCCTCTAAATATTCCTTGAGCGTTCGTCCGCCAGTGAAATCATCAACGAGGCCGGCCATTTCTTCGATAGTGGGCAGGGATTCTGTCTCTGCGTATAACCCCAGGTCTTCGAGGTCAACGCTAATGGGTATGCCTGCACTGTTCGCATGAACAATGCCGGACACAATCACGGTCGCGGGGAGCATGTCCTTCACTTGCGCTATGCGCTCAGGCGAAAACTGGCAGCGCACCGGCTTGCCGGTGTTCTTATCCCACACGCGAAATTCGTGGGCTCTGTGAACCGACAACGATTCCAGACGGCCAATCACGGAACCGTAAGCGGCATACTTGGGATCGGTCAGTTCCTTGACATTCCTCAACGTTGCTTCGGTTATCAATTCTTCTTTCTTCGCATGACCGTTCTCGCCAACATATATGGCGGACGGCCCTAGCTGCTTTACGTTCCTAGCCAAATTCTTAATCTTCGCCAGGGCAGAATCGGGCATGCGCGGCGTGCGCTCCGCAGATTGAGACAGCATGTGAATATTGGTAAGCACCTGCTCGTTGATTGCCTCGCTCCAATCCGGCATGTCAACGCGGCGCGGAAAGGGCGTCACCCCTACTACGGGCGGACTCGCTTTGCGCAGCACAGACACTTCCCACTTCACGCTGCCGCGCGGATCGTCAGACAAAGCAGAATCCAAGTCCTGGAGGACGCCGAGGAAGCTCCGCAGGCGCGCAATAAACGCCGGGAGCGTAATGCGGTCACTATTGCCTACGCGGAAAAATATCGGTTGCGGCATTTTGCGGCCTCCCATGATACGCTTGGGTAGGCACACGTCAATTGGGCCACTTTATGAAGAATCACCCTGCGCCTTCCGCCAAGAATCCGAAGGGCGATTCACGCAATAATCAGCGGCCATTTACACGACAGGAATTCCAGCGACTCGTCGAGCGGGCGATTCACACGCCCGCTCAGAAACCTTCTTCAAAATCTCCCCAAAAATAAGGTTGCCCATCTCGCGCCGGTTGTACCGGAACGTGTACTCATTCAAATAGCTCTGCAAGTGCTTCTTGCTCACGGCGTGATACACGCCGCCGATGCCACGCTTCACCAGCGACCAGAAGCCCTCAATCGTGTTCGTGTGGACGTTTCCCTTCACGTACACACCCGCGCTGTGCTTGATGCGGCGATGCCGGTAACCCATCTGCGGCATGTGCTTGATGCCCTCGTAGCCCTTCAGTTCGTCTGTGAACACGGTGGACTTCGGCAGTACATACTTGCGAACGTTGCCGAGCAACGTCGCGCCAGTCACATCATCTAGCGCCAGCGCGACAACCTTGCCGCCGCGTTCCACTAAGCCCATCACTGGCGTCTTTTTCTTGTCGCCACGCATCGGGCGGCCAGCCCCATACTTGCGGACGCCGCCTACATAAGTTTCGTCAACCTCAACTGAGGAGCCCTCCAAACTCACATCTTCGGCCAGCAGCGTGCGAATCTGCTTGAACATGCGCCACGCGGTCTTGTACGTGACGCCAAGCTCGCGCTGAATCTGTTTCGCGGAGATGCCACAGCGAGTCGAGCCCATCAGGTACATGGCATAGAACCAGAGACGCAAAGACGTGGTGCTCTTTTCAAAGATCGTGCCAGCGAGCGGGTAGATGTGGTTCCCGCAGTGGTCGCACGCATACGCCGTGCGACCGCGTACCCGGTGGTGTTTGCGCTCTTGCTCGCATTTCGCGCAATAGGTGACGCCACCGGGCCAACGCTGCTCTTTGACATGTTCAAGGCACGCATCGTCATTCGGAAACTCGGCGTGGAACTGCTCCACCGTGTACCGAAGCTCTTTCGGGATGGTCTGTCTCCGATTCATGGGCCATAGTATCGCCTTTTGTTCTACTTGTTGTCAAGGGATAATTACCCTCTTCCCCACGCCCGCCGCCAACCTGGTCGGCATTGCCCGCCTGGCCGCCGAGGGCGCATCTCTCTCCGCCGGACACAACGTGGAATACTTCACCATCGGCACGCGCTCGATCCTCAACCGCTGCAACGTGCCGCGCATGCCCTTCTCCTGGACCATCAACCCCTACCGCGGCTGCGAATTCGCCTGCAAGTACTGCTACGCCCGCTACACGCACGAGTTCATGGAGATGCGCGACGGGCTCGACTTCGAGCGCAAGATTTACGCGAAGCAGCATACGGCGGAGCAGCTCCGCCGAGACCTCCGGCGCGTGAAGCCCGGCGAGGAAATCGCCATCGGCACCGCCACCGACCCCTGGCAGCCCGCCGAGCGCCGCTATCAGGTCACGCGCGGCATCATGGAAGAACTCGCCCGCCACCGCGGCCTGAAGCTCGGCATCGTCACCAAGTCCACCCTGGTCCTGCGCGACCTCGACGTGCTCCGCGAAGTGGCGCGCCGCAACCAGCTGTTCGTGAACATCACCATCACCACGCTGAACGCGGACCTGGCGCGCCTGCTCGAGCCGCGCGCGCCGCGCCCCGATCTCCGCCTCGACGCCGTCAGCAAGCTCGTCGAGGGCGGCCTCGAAGCCGGCGTGATCTGCGCGCCCGTCATCCCCGGCATCACCGACGCGCCTTGCGACCTCGACGCGCTCGTGCGCGCCGTCGCCCAGGCCGGCGGCAAATACATTTACGCCAATCCGTTGTTCCTGAAGCCGTGCTCGGCGAAGGTGTTCCTGCCGTTCCTGGAAGAGAAATTCCCGCAGCTGGTGAAGAGTTACCAGGCGCGCTACGGCGAGCGCGCCTTCGTGGACACCGCCTACCGCCGCCGCATCTCCGGCCTGATGGCCAAGCTCCGCCGCAAGCACGGCCTGCATCGCGAGCAGATGGCCTCGGCGCCTGCCCAGCGCCGCGAAGCTCTCGACGCGCAGGGTGCCCCGCGTTTGCGCCAAGATCTTGGCGGCGCGACCGTGGGAACCGCTGCCGGCAGCAGCGAACAGCTGGACCTGTTCACTGCCGTTGCCGCAGCCAGCCCACGAACATCCCCAGCATCAGACCTGCCGTCGCGGCGCCGACCAGCCGTCTAGTTCCGCTCACGCGAAAGAACTTGGTCCTCGCCGGATCGGCTTCCACCACGCCCACCGGCATCGCGGCCGCGCCGCCGCCTTCGCCGCCGATTCCTGCGCCATCGCCGCCGCGCCCGCCGCGTCCCGTTCCCGAGCCAGAAGCCAGAAGCCAGCAGCTACCCGCGCTCCATCGCCCTCTGGTAGAGAGCATGAAAATGATGCACGCACTTCTCCTGCTTCACGCTGAACCGCCCGCGCTGATAGCTCCGTGATCGCAGATTGCGCTGCACCTTCTCACAGATGCCGCCATCTTCCAGTTGGATTTCGTCGCTGAAGGCGACCGTCTTGGCCGGCGTCTCCGTCTGCAGCGCGGACTCGGGAAAATACCACTCGAAGACGGCCACGCACTTTTCCGGCCCGAGCGGCAGCACGATGTTCACCGAGACGTTGTCCGGATAGCAGTTCAGCATCCAGTTGGGAAAGATCCAGAAGTACTCCGCCGTCTGTCCCGCCTGCGCCGCGTCGTAGCGCCGCGACTCGCTTCCCTTCTCTGGCGGACGAATCGGACTCCACTGCCGCGAGTATGTCGCGGCCGTCTCGGCGCGGTACGCCGAGTAGTCCAGCTCGCGGTTCAGACTGGGATGCACGCTCGGCAGGTGATACCCCTCGAGAAAATTGTCGATATACGTCTTCCAGTTGCACTCCATCACGTATTCACGCCGTTCGTGCAGCCTCATGCGCTCCAGGCCAAACTTCTCCGCCTGCGCCGGCAGCTCGCCCAGCCACTTCCGCAAATCCGGCGCGCCGCCATCCAGGTTTACGAACACCAGGCCCGACCACTCGGCCGCCTTGATCGGCGTGAGGCCGAACTTCTCGGGCGCGAAGTCCTCCACGCCTTCCATCTCCGGCGCGGTGATCAGGCGTCCGTCGAGGCCGTACGTCCAGCCGTGATAGCCGCAGCGAAAGACCTTCCTTGAGCCGCAGCCTTCCGCCGGCGGACCGGCGCGATGCCGGCACACGTTGTAGAAGCCGCGCAGATACTTGTCCGAGCCGCGCACCACCAGCAGCGGCTCGCCCGCAACTTCCGTGGTGAAATAGTCGCCCGCATTGCGCACCTGCTCGCTGCGTCCGGCCAGTTGCCAGGTTCGCGCGAAAATTTTTTCTTTCTCGGCGGCGAGCACGGCCGGATCGGTGTAAAGATTGGAAGGCAGCGTCCACGAGCGGGCCACGTCGCCGTGCACGCCGGCATCGGACTTGATCAGGCGCGGTTCAGACACGGCCAAGATGATAATTGACCCTGCGGCCCGTGCGCGCCTGCAAGCGGGCAAAACGGGCGCGCGGCGCGCCCGGCGCAAGCGCCGGCTGATTACACTCTGAGCGGCGGCTTGAGGAACCTTATGCGCGAGGTCCTGATCATTCTGGCGTTGTTCAGCTTCGCCGGCGCCGCTCCGCCGCAACACGCACCCAAAGGAGGCGACGCCGTGGCGTTCACGCTGACCAGCTCGAGTTTCCAGAACAATCAGCCCATTCCGCGCAAATTCACGTGCGACGGCGAAGACGCCTCGCCGGCCCTGGCCTGGTCCGATCCGCCGAGCGGCACAAAGGCATTCGCGCTGATCGTCGACGATCCGGACGCTCCCGGCGGCGACTTTGTCCACTGGGTCGCCTACGATCTCCCGGCCGGCGTGCACGCGCTTCCCGAGGGCGTGCCGAAAGCCGATGCCTTGCCCGCAGGCGGGCGCCAGGGCCGCACCGGCTTCGGGAGAGTGGGCTACGGTGGACCGTGTCCGCCGCCCGGCAAGCCGCATCACTACCGCTTCAAACTCTACGCGCTCTCCGGCACGCTCGGCCTTCCCGCCGGCCAAACGAAAGCAGCCGTACTGCGCGCCATCGGCGCACATCCGCTGGCGACTGCGGAACTGACCGGAACCTACGCGCGAGCCCGCTGATCAGGGCCGGCAGCGAGGGCAGAAAGCGCCGCAGAGCCTCCGCCTCGTTGGCCACCGGCCGCTGCGCGATCACCTCGCCGCTTCCTTCATCGCCGTGCAGTAGCAGAATCGGTGGTGAAGATCTGCGCCAGCGTGGATCAACTCGGCGCCAGGTACTCAGTACTCACATCAACTTCGCCACCAACTCTTCCATCGACTCCACCCGCGGCAAATCCGTCCCGCAATACGTCCCGCTCACATCGAACAGCATTGCCCGCATTCCCGCGTTCATCGCGCCCAGGTAGTCGACCGAGTAGATATCACCGACATACAGCGACTCATCGGCGCTCGCCTTCATTGTCGTGAGCGCGGCCTCGAAAATCCGCCGGTCAGGCTTCTCATGGCCAATCACGCCAGAGTCGGTGACGGAATCGAAACACCCGCCCAGACCAATTCGCTCCAGCAGCTTCTCCACACTTCCGTCCGAATTGCTGATCACGCCCAGCCCGTACCGCGAGCGCAGCGTCGCCAACGCCTCGCGCGTTCCCGGCAGCACGCGGTCCCAGTTCTGCGAATTGCGTGCCTCAGCGACCAGGGCGGGAAGGAGCCGTTGAGAGGCGTCACGATCGTCGATCGCGAGCTGCCGCAGCAGCCCGGAACAAAAAACTTCCCAGTAGTGTTGATCGCCGAGTTTGTGGCCGTCAGCTGCCGCCGCATCGCGACGCCGCCGCGCCTCGCGTTCAGCCGCACGCAGCTGCTCGGGCGAAGGCTCCACGCCGCGGTCGAGCAGCGGCGCCAGCGTGCGCCGCAAATCGGGAAACACCAGCGTGTTCCCCGCGTCGAAGAAGATGGCCTTGAGTTTCAACCCGCGATGATAACGCGTGAGGGCGCCCTGCGTTCGCGCCGTACCCTTGGCGGCGCTGACGTGGGATAACAATTTTCAAAACGAAGCGTACTCGGCTCTACCCCGCCTCCCCCGCCAGCACCATCGGCATGGTTGGCGTGGAGGCCCCGGGATCAGCTTCAATGGTCACCGCGAACATCTTGGGCGAGAGGTCAGCTCCGGCGTCGTGCATCATCATCGCCCCGCCGGAGGCATCCGGCTTGAACGTCCCGGCGGGAATCGGCGCGCCCGTCTTCGGCACCACCCAAAGCTGATACACCTTGTTCGCCGGCAGCGGCGCCAGGTTGCTGGCCATGAAAACGATCGTGCCCTTATGCGGCATGTACATGGCGCGCGCGGTGGGCTGCGGCCTGGCGCCCGCCGCTACCAGCGTCACGCGCATCGCATCCGGCGACGTCAGCCCTTCCAGCAGCTCCCGCGCCTTCGCATACCTGGCATCGGTCTCGGCCAGCCGCGCGTTCGTGTCGGCCAGTTCCTGCCGCAGCTCGCGCCGCTCCTTCAGTTGGATCAGTCCGAACACCGCCAGCACGACGGCCGCCAGCGCCGGCGCCCAACTGCCGGCGCGCCAGCGCCAGCCAAGGTGCGACGCGCCAATCGCGGCCCGGCGCGGCGCCATGCGCGGCTCGCGCGCCACCGCCGCCATCAGCCGCGCACGCGCCGCCGGCGGCGCCGCCGCGTCTGCCGAACTCAGCGACAGCATGGCCAGGTCGGTGCGCGAGCGCTCCAGCTCGGCGCGGCACTCGCCGCACGAGCCCAGATGCCGCTCCAGCTCCGCCTGCTCCGCCGGCGAAAGCTCGCCCAGCAGATACGGCAGGAAATCGGCCGCGAATTGTTCGTGCGTCGTCATCTATTTTGCGTTCATCGTCTATTTCGCGTCATCGTCCGGTCCGCGTCATCGCCCCAGCGCCCTGCGCAGGGTGAGCAGGGCCGTCCGGATGCGCGTCTTCACCGTGCCCAGCGGCTGCCCGGTTTTTTGCGCGATCTCGCTGTGCGTCATGCCCTCGAAAAACGCCATCTCCACCGCCGCGCGCTGCTCGCCGGGAATGCCCGCCAGCACTCCGCGCACTTTTTCGATGGCGCGTGCGCGCTCGGCCGCATCGTCCAGGCCGGCGTCCACGCTGAGCGCCACGTCCTCGAAGTCGGTTTCCGGCTTGCGCCGCCGCAGACGGTCGATGGCCCGGTTGCGCGCGATCACCGAGAGCCATGCCGCGAGGCTCCCGCGGTTGGCGTTGAAGGCTGAGGGGTTCCGCCACAACTGCATGAAGACGTCCTGGAGCACATCTTCGGCCGCGCCGGTGTCGCCCAGCACGCGCAGCGCAGCGCCGTACACCACGCACGAGTAGCGGTCGTACAGCTCCCCGATGGCGCTCTCGTCGCCGGCGCGAATCCGCGACACCAGCTCGCCGGCCTCGCGTGGGCCTGCCGCCGGCGCGCCGCTCTGGACGCCGCTTTGCGCTGGATTACGGCCGGAACGTGGATGGGACGCTTCCGGGATGTTCCACTCCTTCTGAAGTACGCGGGCCGCCCGCCCGCCGGATTGCCGCCGCAGCATGATACCGGACGGCCTGGTGGCGGGCGACCCACATCTGCTGGCGCGCCCTATCCCAGCGGGAGGGAGACGAAGCCACCTCGCCAACTCGGTACTCGCCACTCGGCGCCCGGCACCGGTTTTTTCCGTGCTAAACTCCCGTTCAGAACTCCCGTGAAAACGCGTCGCTTCGCCACCGCTTCGACGGCGCTGCTGATCTGCATCGCGCTGGCCCCGGCCGCCGCGCAGACGCCCGTGCAATCGCAGGAGCCGGCCGGTCCCACGCCCATTGTCGCCCCCGTGTCTCCGGATGCGACCGCTGCGCCACGCGCCGGCGACTCCGGCGAGGGCAAGTTGCGCCTTGGACCCGGCGACCTGCTGCTGTTCGACGTCTACGGCGTCCCCGACATGAAGACGGAAACGCGCATCGCCGGCGGCGGCGAAGCCATGCTCCCGCTGATCGGGCCATTCAAGCTCAGCGGCCTCACCCCGGAAGAAGCGCAGAGCGCGCTGGAAAAGCGCTACGTCGCCGACGGCTACCTGAAGAACCCGCACATTTCCATCATCATTAAGGAGTACGCCACGCAGGGCGTGACCGTGCTCGGCGAGGTGAACAAGCCGGGCATTTACCCGATTCTCGGCCCGCGCCGTCTCTTCGACGTGATCTCCGCCGCCAGCGGCCTCACCAAGGGCGCCGGCTCGGCCGTGACCATCACACGCCGCGACAGGCCCGGCGATCCCATCACCGTGAACTTCTCCCAGGACCCGGTGCAGGCCCTCACCAGTAACGTCGAGGTCTTCCCCGGCGACACCGTCCTGGTCTCACGCGCCGGCGTCGTCTACGTCACCGGCGAAGTCGGCCGTCCCGGCGGCTACGTGATGGACAACAACGGCTCGCTCACCGTGCTCCAGGCCCTTGCCCTCGCCGGTGGCCCCAGCCACGTCGCCAAGCTGAATTCCGCCAAGCTGATTCGCAAAACCCAGCAGGGACGCCAGGAAGTTCCGCTCGAGCTGGCCAAAATCATCTCCGACAAGGCGCCCGACGTCCCGCTTCAGGGCGACGACATCCTGTTCATCCCCTCCAGCGCCGCCAAGAGCGCCGCCCGCCGGAGCCTGGAATCCATCGTCTCGATAACCACCGGGCTCGCCATCTACCGCCGCTAGCGCGTTCTGTTACGCTGTACCGACATGCGCGCCTTCTGCTTTTTCGCCCTCATGCTCATCGCCGCCCTCGCCTTCGCCCAGGCGGGCGACAGCTCCGCCGACGCCGCCGCGCCCAAGGCTCCGCCCCGCGCCAAACCCGAGCCCGTCGAAGACGTCATCCACGGCCACCGGATCGTCGATCCCTACCGCTGGATGGAAAACGCCGACAGCCCTGAGACGCAGCGCTACGTCGCCGATCAGCTGGCCTATACGCGCAGCCGGCTCGATCCGCTCCCCGGGCGCGACCGCATCCACGCGCGCCTCACCGAGCTGCTCAACATCGGCACGGTGACCGCGCCCTCCGTCGCCGGCAAGTATTTCCTTTACACGCGCCGCGACAGCGGGCAGAACCAGCCCATCCTCTACGTCCGCGAAGGCCTCGCCGGCAAAGACCGCGTGCTGGTTGACGCCAACCAGCTCGCCGCCGACGGAACCGTCGCCCTCGACTGGTGGTACCCGACGCACGACGGCAAGTACGTTGCCTACGGCCTCTCCTCCTCCGGCTCGGAGATGAGCACGCTCTACGTGATGGAAATCTCGACCGGCCGCAAACTCGCGGAAGCCATCGACCGCACGCGCGCCGCCAGCGTCGCCTGGCTGCCCGACAACTCCGGCTTCTACTACACGCGCTATCCCCGCGCCGGCGAAGTGCCCGCGGGCGAAGAGTTCTACCACCGCAGGGTCTTCTTCCACCAGCTCGGCTCCAGCCCTGACGGGGGCGCCGACGCGCTCGTCTTTCCTCTGAAAGAAGACGTGAAGCCCGACCAGTGGACCAGCGTCCAGGTGTCGGAGGACGGCAAGTGGCTGCTGGTGGGCCTCTCCACTGGCTGGACGAAAACGCAGCTCTTCCTGAAGGAACGCGCCTCCAGCGCGCCCTTCGTCGAGATCACCCAGGGCAAAGAATTTCTCTACACCGCCGACTTTTTCCGCGGCGAGCTCTACATCCACAGCAACGAAGACGCGCCGCGCTACCGCATCTTCAAGGTTGCGGCCGCGAACCCGGCGCGCGCCAACTGGCGTGAAATCGTTCCCCAGTCTGACGCGGTGATCGAAACGGCCGGCATCGTCGGCGGAAAGATCTTCGCCACCGGCGAGAAGAACGCCACCTCGCTGCTGAAGGTCTACTCGCTCGACGGCAAGCTCGAAGCCGAACCGAAGCTGCCGGGCCTCGGCACCGTGCCCGCGTTCGGCGGCACTTACGACAGCAACGACGCCTTCTTCAGCTTCAACTCGTTCGTCGTGCCGCCCGCCGTCTTCCACTACGACATGCGCACGCGGCGGTCGTCGGAGTGGGCGCGCGTCGCCGCGCCGGTTGACGCTTCGCCCTACGACGTTCGCCAGGTCTGGTACACGTCGAAAGACGGCACGCGCGTGCCCATGTTCATCGTGGCGCGCAAGGGCCTGAAGCAGGACGGCTCGAACCCCACGCTGCTCACCGGCTACGGCGGCTTCAACGTGAGCGAGCGCCCCGCGTTCAACCGCTCGCTCTACGTCTGGCTCGAGCACGGCGGCATTTATGCGCTCGCCAACCTGCGCGGCGGCTCCGAGTTCGGCGAAGACTGGCACCGCGCCGGCATGCTCGACAAGAAGCAGAACGTCTTCGACGATTTCATCGCCGCCGCCGAATACCTGATCGCCGAGAAGTACACCTCGCGCGAGCACCTCGCCATCCAGGGCGGCTCCAACGGCGGGCTGCTCGTGGGCGCCGCGCTCACCCAGCGCCCCGATCTCTACCGCGCCGTCATCTGCCAGGTGCCGCTGCTCGATATGCTGCGCTACCAGAACTTCAAGATCGCCAAGCTCTGGGTTCCCGAATACGGCTCGGCCGAAGACGCCAGGCAGTTCGACTTCCTCTACGCCTACTCGCCGTATCACCACGTCAAGGACGGCGTGAAGTACCCGGCCGTGCTGCTCACCACCGCCGACAGCGACAGCCGCGTCGATCCCATGCACGCCAAAAAGATGGCCGCGCGCCTGCAAGCCGCCAACGCCGGACCCAACCCGATCCTGCTGCGCATCGAGCCCAAGGCCGGACACGGCGCCGGCAAGCCCGTCACCAAGCAGATCGAGGAAGGCGCCGACATCTGGTCGTTCTTGTTCTGGCAGCTCGGCGTCAAGCCGTAGCGGCCTGGCGCCATTTCTGGCCGCGCCAAGGTCACCGCCGCGCTCGATTTTCGCGAACGAAAGCGTCCGTGCAGCGGCCTCCACGATCGGTACTAAGTGCCTGCTGCTGATTTCATCTGCTCACCTTGCGATAACATCGTCCTTCGCCCAATGGAAGCCTCGTCCCGGCCCGCGTTGCAGCAATCCAGGTCTGCGTCGCCGATGGCGCTTTATGCCGCCGTCACCGCGCTGAGCGCTTTCCTGCTGTTCCAGGTGCAGCTCATCATCGCCAAGTGCATCCTGCCGTGGTTCGGCGGGACGGCGGGCGTGTGGACCACCAGCGTGTTCTTTTTCCAGGCGCTGCTGCTCGCCGGATACGCCTTCACCCACGCGACCGGCAAGCTCGCGCCCCGCGCGCGCTTCCGCCTTCAGGCCGCGCTGATGATCGTGTCGCTGGCCCTGCTCGCGGTGCACGCCGTTGCCTGGCGCTCGCCCATCACGCCGGTCGCCGCGCCCGCGATCACCGGCGCCAGGCCCACGCTCGGACTGCTGCTGCTGCTCGTCACCAGCGTCGGCCTGCCGTTCCTGCTGCTCTCCACCACGTCGCCGCTGCTGCAGGACTGGTACGCGCGCTCGCAGGGCGTCGCGCCGTATCGGCTCTACGCGCTGTCGAACCTGGGCTCGCTCGCCGGACTGCTCACCTATCCCTTCGTGGTCGAGCCCGGAACGACGCTGATCACACAGGGATGGCTCTGGGCCATCGGCTACGCGGCGTTCGTCGGCGGCGTCATCGTCTGCGGGCTCGGCGCCAGCCGCATTGAACCAGTGCCGGCCGCTGCCGAGAGTGGACCGAAGAAGCAGCGCGCGAAAGCACCACGCGCCGCCACGACAACCTGGGGAACGCGGCCTCAGGTCATCGCCGCGTCCTGGATCCTGCTCTCCGCCGGCGGCTCCAGCCTGATGCTGGCCACCACGAACTTTCTCTCGCAGGACGTGGCCGCGGTCCCGCTGCTGTGGGTGGTGCCGCTCTCGCTCTACCTGATCTCGTTCATCGTCACGTTCAACAACGACCGCTTCTATCGCCGCGGCATCTTCCTGCCGGCGCTGGGCGTCGCGATCGCGGCCATGCTCTACGCGCTGTTCCGCAGCGGCTTCATCAAGGTGCGGATCGAAATCTGGCTCTATAACTTGCTGCTGCTCGCCGGATGCATCGTGCTGCACGGCGAACTGGCGCGGCTGAAGCCGGCGGCGGCCGGTGACGACAAGCGCCAGCTCACGCGCTTCTACGTCGCCATCGCGCTGGGCGGCGCCGTGGGCAGCACGTTCGTCGCGCTGCTGGCGCCGCATCTTCTCCCCGACGTCTGGGAGTTCCACATCTCTGTGTTCGCCGCCGCGCTGCTGGCGGTGCTGGCGCAGCTGCGCGATCCCGATTCCTGGCTGCGCCGCGCCGAAGCGTGGAAGTCGCTGGCGGCCGTCACCCTCGCCGCGGTCCTGCCCATCGTCGCGGCGATGGAATTCCGCTCGGTGCTCTCGCAGGGCCTGCGCGCGGCCTACTGGATCGCGCTCGCGGTGTGCGCGCTTGGCGCCATCGTCTTCCGCGTGCTCGAAGATTCGGGCGGCCGGCGCCGCGTCTCGCAGGCGATTGCGGCCGGCGCCGCGATTGTGCTCGGGCTCACGCTCTACCTGCACACCACGCAAATCGAAGGACTGCCGATCGCGCGCGTGCGCAATTTTTACGGCGTGGCGCGCGTCGTCGAGCTCGATCCCAATGACCCGGTGCGCCACGCCTACGAGCTCTACCACGGACGCATCCTGCACGGCATACAGATGCGCGCGCCCGGCATGCGGCACCGCGCCACGTCGTACTACGGCAACCAGAGCGGCGCGGGCCTGGCGCTGAAGTACCAGACGCGCCGCTGGAGCACCGACCCGCAGCAGGCCACGCTGCGCGTCGGCGTGGTCGGACTCGGCGCCGGCACGCTGGCCAACTACGCCGTGCCGGGCGACTACTTCCGCATCTACGAGCTGAACCCGCAGGTCGCCGCCTTCAGCCAGGGCGCCGAGCCGTATTTCACGTCGGTGCGCGACTGCCGCGGCGCCTGCGAGATCGTGCTGGGCGACGCGCGCATCTCCATGCAGCGCGAAGCTGACTCCGGCCAGTTGCAGAAGTTCGACGTGCTGGTGCTCGACGCCTTCAGCGGCGACGCCATCCCCGTCCACCTGCTCACGCGCCAGGCCTTTGAGCTTTACTTCCGGCATCTGCGCGACGACCAGAGCCTGATCGCCATCCACGTGACCAACCGCGTGGTGAACCTGCTGCCGGTGCTCGCTCACCTGGCGCGCGTGATGAAGCTCGAGGCGATCCAGATCAGCGCGCCCGCACGCGGCGCCTACATCCTGGAAACCAACTACGTGCTGCTCAAGCGCGCGCCGGTGGTGCTGAAAGCGCCGCCGCTCGATCCCGGCGTGAAGGTCACCGACCTCGGGCCGGAAGGGCCGCTGTGGACCGACGACTTCAGCAATATCTACTCGGTGCTGCGGTAGGGCGAGTCTTCACCGCAGAGATCGCAGAGGAAACTTCCTTACCGCGGATGAACGCGGATTAGCACGGACCAAAACCCAAACCATAAAGCTTGCAGGATTTTTTCTTTCGGAGGGGCGTGGCTTCAGCCGCGCCGTTCCGGGCGCATTGAGATTGCGCTTGAGCGCCTGAGGTATTTCTTTCGCGCGGCAGGAGCGAAGACCTCAGCGGCTGAAGCCGCTCGCGTTGGCGGCTGGTACGGCACGGCGCTGGCAACCGCTCGCGTCCCGGGCTGAAGCCCGGGCCTACCAAGCCGTGCCCCTCCGAAAACAAGAAGGGCCCAGGGCTGAAGCCCATGAGAGCGCGCGACCTTTTCACCGGGCTGAAGCCCGGTGCTTCCACCGAAAAATCAAGCACCGTCGGAAGCGCCCGGACGTGACGTCCGGGCCTACGCACTCTCGGCGAGCCTCCGCGTCCTCTGCGTCCCCTGCGGGGGGAAGTCCGGCATAGGACAACGACTCTGGCCGGAGCGGCATCGCATTGACCGTCTGAGCGGGGGGAGTGTCCGTGGAAAGGGAGAGGCGGAGGGGCGAGAGGATTTCCCTGGCCGACAAGTACTGCAAGCTGGCCGACAAGATGCTGCATCCGCCTGAAATTCCCGTCTATGACCGGGCCAAGGCGCTGGTGCGGCAGAATCATGAGCAGCGCGAGGTGATGCGGCGTCTGCTGGCGGACCAGCGGCGGCGGCGCGAAGAGGCGCACAAGACGGCGGAGCGGGCCAGGAAGAACGGCAAGGGGAAGACGGCGTGAACGGCCTGAGTTTCAAGTTTCAAGTTTCGAGTTTCAAGCAAAACCCCTAAGGCGGCGAATTCCCCACCCTTCGCCAAAGGAGGGCGAAAGGGTGGGGCATCCGCGGTGTTGGTGGTGCGGGCGAAATACATCAATCCTCCACCCCAACGCGCCAAAGGAGGGCGCGTCGGGGGCCCCGGCCTGAGCCCGCAAAGAGCGCGGGCTCAGGATGACCCGATCTTTGATTGTGCGATTGAGGTCAACTGATGTGCGTTAATTGTGCAGGCACCCGGACGAGGGCGTGCCCGCTACAACATCCGTGGCCGAGAAGCTTGGTGCGGCACGAATGATAGCGGCGGTGTTGGGGTCCTTCGCTTCGCTCAGGATGACTCGGACTGATGAGTCGTGATGGCGCGAGCACGCGGACGAGGCCGCCACGCCATCGCGCCAAAATCGGGCGCGTTGGGGGCCCCGGGGCGTCCGCGTCACGCGCGGTTCGTGGTCACCCAACGGATGGACCGTGGTGGCGCGCCGACGGGCGAGGGCGCCCGTCGCTACATCGTGGACAGTCGGGCGGCAGAGAATCCGTGTTCATCCGCGTTCATCCGCGGTAAGGGTTCGGGTTCGCGTCCCGCATGGCGAATTGACCCTCCGGCAGCAGCATGCTATAAGACATAGTTTCGTGTCGGCTGGGGTGATGAGCCTGGGCCGGCGGAACCCCGGCCTCCCGGGCCCTGTCGGAGCATCGATGGAAGACAGGTGAGAGCGCGGCCAAATCTCAAGTCCTTTCTTTGTGGTGGAAGCGCGCTCCAAATGCACGTTTCAAGTTTCCCGTTTCACGTTTCCCGACGTCAGCCGCGCGGTCCGTGGCGCAGGCGCGTTTGAGGCAAGCGAACGCGGGATGTATTTGGGGCGCCAGACGGCACTGCGCTCGCTGGGCTCGCGTTCCGGGCTAAAGCCCGGAACTACCCAGTCGAGCCCAACAAATCGCTGAAGCCGCGTCCCTCGAAATCACAAAAGCCCGCGCCTGCACACGAATGCGGCGCGGGTGATGCACGTTCGGAGGAACCATTATGTTTGCTTCGCTGGTGGCGAGCCTCGCGTACTTTCAGGGGAGCGCAACGACCGGAGAGGGCTCGAACTGGCTGTGGCTGGCGCTGGGAATCAGCGTGGCCGCGCTGCTGATGGCGTTCGTTTTCGCCCGACAGGTTTTGGCGGCCGACACGGGAACGGCCGAGATGCAGGCGATCAGCAACGCCATCAAGGAAGGCGCCGAGGCGTTCCTGCGCCGCCAGTACAAGACGATCGGCATTCTGAGCGTGGTGCTGGCGATCGTGCTTGCCGTGGGTTACTCCCTCAGCGAGCGCAACCGCGCGGTGATGTGGCCGACGGTGATCTCGTTCCTGATTGGCGCGGCGTGCTCGGGCGCGGCCGGATTCACCGGCATGTACGTCTCCATCCGGGCAAACATCCGGACGGCGAGCGCGGCGCGCACTTCGCTGAACCGCGCGCTGCAGATCGCGCTGAGGGGCGGCGCGGTGACCGGGCTGGTGGTGGTGGCGCTCTCGCTGCTGGGCGTGGGTTTGCTGTTCTTCTTCTTCCATGGCCTGGACAACCCGCGCTCGGTGCCGTACGAGATTGTCGGGTTCGGGTTCGGCGCAAGTTTCGTGGCGCTGTTCGCGCAGCTGGGCGGCGGAATTTACACCAAGGCCGCGGACGTGGGCGCTGACCTGGTGGGCAAGGTCGAGGCGGGCATTCCGGAAGACGATCCGCGCAATCCGGCGGTGATCGCTGACCTGGTCGGCGACAACGTGGGCGACTGTGCCGGCCGCGGCGCCGACCTGTTCGAGTCCACGGCTGCGGAAAACGTGGGCGCGATGATCCTGGGCGCGGCGCTGTATCCGCACTTCGGCATCAAGGGAATTCTCTTCCCGCTGGTGGCGCGCGCGTTTGGCTTGATCGCGTCGACGTTCGGCATCCTGATCGTAAAGACGAAAGAAACCGAAGACCCGATGGCGGCCCTGAACCGCGGCTACTACCTGACGACGGTGCTGGCCATCGCCGGCTTCGCGGTGGCGGTCTTCTACCTGCTGCAGGGCAACTGGTGGTTCCTGGGGTCGGGCGTGGTGGGGATCATCACGTCGTTCCTGTTCGTGTGGATCACGCAGTACTACACCGAGTATCGCTACCGACCGGTGGCGGAGATTGCCAAGGCGTCGACGACGGGCCCGGCGACGAACATCATCAGCGGACTGGCGGTTGGCCTGGAAACGCCGGCGCTGCCGGTGATCGTGATTGGCATTGCTCTGCTGCTGGCGTACTGGTTCGGGCTGAAGGGCCTGGAAGGCGTGGCCGGCATGAGCGATTACGCCAAGGGAATTTACGGCACGGCGATCGCCACCATGGGCATGCTCTCGACGGCGGCGTACATTCTGGCGATGGACACGTTCGGTCCGATCACGGACAACGCGGGCGGAATTATCGAAATGTCGCACCAGCCGGAGGAGATTCGCGTCAAGACCGACCGCCTGGACGCGGTCGGCAACACGACCAAGGCGCTGACCAAGGGATACGCGATCGGCAGCGCGGCGCTGGCGGCGTTCCTGCTGTTTTCGGCGTATCTGGATGAGATTTCCGCGATCGTGGGCAAGCGGGTGGGCGCGCCGCTGGGCGTGACCGACTTCCGCTACTCGTTCGAGAACATCAACCTGGCGAACGTGCCGGTGTTCGTGGGCGCGCTGCTGGGGGCGATGCTGGTGTTCCTGTTTTCGTCGCTGGCGATCAAGGCGGTGGGCAAGGCGGCGCAGTACGTGATCGAAGAAGTGCGCCGGCAGTTCCGCGAGAACCCGGGCATCATGCAGGGCACGTCGAAGCCGGACTACGGACGCTGCGTGGACATTGTGACCGGAGCGGCGCTCAGGCAGATGGTGCTGCCCGGAATTCTGGCCGTCGGCATGCCGATAGCCGTGGGCCTGGTGTTCCGCTACTTCACCGGCTTCCGCGTGGGCGAGATGACCGACATCGTGGTGGCGGGGGTGCGCGTGCCGGCGCAGAACCTGATTGGCGCCGAGTCGGTGGCGGCGCTGCTGATGGTGGGCACAATCTCCGGCATCCTGCTGGCCACGATGATGAACAACGGCGGCGGCGCCTGGGACAACGCCAAGAAATTCATCGAGACCGGCCAGTACGGCGGCAAGCGCTCGGAGGCCCACAAGGCCGCGGTGGTGGGCGACACGGTGGGCGATCCGTTCAAGGACACGGCCGGGCCGTCGCTGCACGTACTGATCAAGCTGCTGAGCACGATCACGCTGGTGATGGCGCCGCTGTTTGTCTGACGGCAGTGGATCGTGGCTGGCGGACAGTGAATCGGGCCGCGCCGCAGACGCAGCGCGGCCCGGTCTTTTTTCCCCGAAACAATCTCTGATGAATTACGAGCGGCGGGCGGAAGCTCCGCCGGCGAGTTCGCGCAGAGCTTCGAAGAGGCCACTGCGCGGATCGGCGCTGGGCGGAATGGCGTCGAGCGGGATGGTGGCGGAGAATTGCGGCGAGCGGCGGCGATAGCGCACGGCGTGAAACTCGCGCTGGCGCGCGGCGAGCAGCGCGTCCATCATGGGCGAGAGTTCGCCCCGCCACTCTTCGCGCGTGGTGATGAGGAACGGCTGCGTGTGCTCCACCTGCCATTGCACGGGGCGGCGCGGATTGAGGCGGCGCGTGCGTCCGATCCAACGGTGGTTCTGCACGTCGAGGTCGAAGTCGGGAGCGAGGCCGAGGTCGGCTTCGAAGGTGACCATCTCGGGCTGATTGCGGACCGCCGACATCAGCCAGAGCAGCGGGAACTCGCGCGGGGTGAGTTGCACGTCAACCGAGGCATGCTGGAAGGGAGCGGTGAAGATGCGGAGCTGGGCGTGGAAGCGCGAGGCGGAGGTCCAGTGCACGCCGACGACGGCGCCGTGTCCGGCGAGAGCTCCCTCGATGAGGCGCAGCGCGCGACATGAGCGCTTCCGGTTGGCGCTGCGCAGGACGACGTACCACAACGCCAGCGCGAGCATCGCGGCAACAACGGAAGTGAGCAGCCACAGCAACATCTGATTGGTAGATGCCACCGCGCCGGTGAACGATGTCAGGCAGGGAACCCGACCGCTGCTACCCCGGACGAAGCGGCGGAAAACGAGGCCAGAATGATACCAGTACCGGGTGGCGAGTCGCGAGTAGCGAGTGAAGGCGGTACCCGGATGCTCCTACAGGCCCTTGTAGATGCCGCCGTCGACGAGCAGCGTTTGGCCGGTGATGTAGGAGGCGCGCTCGGAAGCGAGCCAGACGATGGTGTCGGCGACTTCTTCGGGGCGGGCGAGGCGGCGGAGCGGAATTTCAGCAGACCAGGTCTGGCGGATGTGGTCGGGCGTGACGCCCAGGGCAAGCGCGCGCGTGCCGGCGAGCTCTTTGAGGCGGCCGGTTTCGGTGTATCCGGGAGCGACGTTGTTCACGGTGATGCCGTCTTGGCCGAAGTCGTTGGAGAGGCTCTTGACCAGGCCGACGACGGCGGCGCGCACCGCGTTGGACATGATCAGTTCGGCAATGGGCTGCTTTACCGACACGGACGTGAGCGTGACGATGCGTCCCCAGCGCTTGCGCTGCATGTGGGGAATGACCTCGCGGGCGAGATAGACGACGCTGAGGAAGTTCACCTCGACGGCGCGCTGCCACTCGTCGCTGGTGACGGAGAGGAAGTTCTTGGCGGGAGGTCCGCCGGCGTTGGTCACGCAGACATCGACGCCGCCGAAGCGGGCAGCGACGGCGCTGACGAAGTCGCGGACGGCGGAGGGATTGGTCACGTCGAGGGCCTGCGCGAAGACGTCGGCACGATGGCGAGAACGGATTTCGGCGGCGGCGGCGTTGAGTTTGGCTTCGCCGCGGGCGCACATGGCAACGCGCGCGCCTTCGGCGGCGAAGCGCTCGGCGGTGGCGCGTCCGATGCCGGTGCTGGAGGCGGCGACGAGGGCGACTTTGTCTTTGAGTCCGAGGTCCATAAGGCAAGTTTCGAGTTTCAGGTTTTAAGTTTCGAGTAAAGACCGTTGCAGCGCGATTCAGCAAAACTCAGGCGTCCCCGCGGGACCGGTTCCGTTCCCTCTCCTATCCCAGCACGTCGTGCTGGCTACATTCAGCCGCCCTTCAAGCAAAGCCTGCGGAACATTTGGGCCGTCCTGGCGCCCGGGGGCGCGGGGCCGGCGGGCGAGGACGCCCGCCGCTACAGCGCGCGATCTCCCTTCTATTGCGGGGGCCGGGCGGGCTCGGCGACGACGACCTGCGCGGGGCGCGCCGGGCGGATGTTATTTTTTTCCAGGCACTCCTTGATGCGGCGGCGCAGCTCGCGGCCGACACGCAACTGGTCGGCGGGGCGCGTCTTCACCAGCATGAGGTAGTCAACTTCGCCGCCGGTGACGCGCTCGATGCCGGGAACGTCCGGATCGCCGACCATGGCGTCGGCAAAATCGGGATCGTGGCGCACTTCATCAGCGACCTGGCGGAGGACGGCGAGGACGCGATCGCTGTTCTCGTCGTAGGCGACGTTGATGTGCAGGGCGAGCTGCGACCAGTCGCGCGTGAGGTTGCTGACGATCTTGATTTCGCTGTTGGGGACGAAGTGCAGCGAGCCGTCCTGGTCGCGGAGGACGGTCTTGCGCAGGGTCATGTTCTCGACCGTGCCCTTGACGCCGGCGATGCGCACGATGTCGCCGAGGTCGTACTGGTTCTCCATGAGGATGAAGAAACCGTTGATGACGTCGCGCACCAGGGTTTGCGCGCCGAAGCCGACGGCGAGTCCGACGATGCCGGCGCTGGCCAGCAGCGGGCCGACGGCGATGCGCATGGTGTTGAGGACTTCAATGACGGCGAAGAAGACGATGACGGCGGCGCCGACGCTGTTGATGACGCCGGAGAGGGTGCGGAGCTGCTGCACGCGGATGCCCGTGGGCAGCGCGGGCTGGCGGCGGCTGTACTCGGCGAGGCGGCCGGTGGCGCCGCGCAGCATGCGCAGCAGCACCATGGCAACCACGAGAATGGCAATGATGCGCAGCAGGTCGGGGACGGCCTGATGACGCAGCCATGAGGCGAAGTCGGAGGTCCAGTATTCGAGCAGGTCCTGCACGTCTCTTGTGAGCTCGTGTTGCGCGCAACCAGCGCGCGATTATAACAAGCGGGTTGGGAAGCGGCGATGCAGCTCCAGTTTCAAGTTTCAAGTTTCAAGTTTGGAGTTTCAGGTTTCGAGTAAGGGCCGCGGCGCGGCGGTCTTGACCCGCGTCAGCGCCGCGCAGAACGCGGCGCGGAACGCGGGGCGCCCCCGCACGACGTCCGGCGCACAACTGCTCGCGGGCGGGGCCGCCCGCGTTTACACGGTCGGTGGTGAGGCGGGAGCTCTGGCTATAATCGCTGGCAAGACTCCCGAGGTGATTAGGTCATCATGAAACGAGCAGCCGCCGTGTTTCTGTTTGTGCTGTTGGGGTGGAGCATCCCCGTGCCCGCGTGGCAGTTGCCGCCGGCGCCGGATGCGTCGCAGGGACGGGTTGGGCGCCCGCGGGACCGCGCGCAGGACGAGCAGATCGAGCGCCTGGAGCGCGAGCAGGAGAAGAGGCGCAATAAGCAGCGCCAGGAAGAACTTCAGAAAGACACGGACAAGCTGCTGGAGCTGGCCACGCAGCTCAAGCAGTATGTGGACAAGAGCAACGAGCACCTGCTTTCCATCGACGTAGTGCGCAAGGCGGAAGAAATCGAGAAGCTGGCGCACTCGGTGAAGGACAAGATGAAGAGCGGTCTTTGAGTTTACAGTTCACCGTTCACCGTTAGGGCGGCGCGACCGGCTTTTTACCGTGAACAGTAAACGGTCCTTGCTTCCCACCGCGCCGTGGGCACGCGCCGACGGGGGGACGCCCGCCGCGGCAACGTGGAGGGCTGCGGTGGCGTAGGGGCGCGGGCGGGGCCGCCCGTGTCCACACGGTCCGTGCCGGCTAACGAAAATCTCGGCAAAGAAAAATGCGCGGGCGAACCCGCGCACTGTGGAAACGTTATCGCGACTATTGAATCGGGCTGGCCGGGGCGGGCGTTATTGTTTCGTTGGTCGTAAAAGCCAAGGTCGCACCGAGAGCGAAGGCGGCGCCGGAGATGCCGATGGCGGCAGCGTTGCTCAGGAACAGAGCTCCTGCGCCAGCTCCTGCCTGAGCGCCCGCGGGTTTAGGCGCCGCGAACATGATGGCCTTGCCGGGCTGGAGCAGCATTTCGCTCTTTCCGTCGCTGACGCGGACGGCGCCTTCCAAGGCCGCGATCACAACCTTGTCATTGCGCTGGCCAAGGTTAAAACGCGCCTTGGGATTGTCGGGCGTGACGGTAAGGTTCAAAAGCTGCGCCTTCAAGCCGCGCTGGGTGTTGACCAGGACGCTGCCGGTAGAAACACGGAGCTGCCCGGCGTCGTACTGCACTTCCGACTGCGAATTGATCTGCACGGCGCTGCCCGGCATGGAGAGCGTGACAGTACCCTGCTCGCCAGTGCTCACTTTGTCGCCGGCAAAAAGCGCGGTGGAGCGCATCAGGGGAGTGCCGTTGACGGTCACCTTGCCTTGCGGGAACAGCATTGCCGCATTGCCGGTGGCGAAACCAGTATGTGGAACCGCCAGCGCCAGTCCCAGGCTGACGACTTGAAAGAATTTCTTTCGCACGAATCCCTCGCCGGGGAGAACCCACCACGTTAGTACCACATTAACCCGGTTTTATTGGATTGCAAATATTCGTTTAGTAACCGGATTAGTTACCTTGGTACCGCGGGCCGGGGTGGAGGCGGCGGCTACTTCCCTGCCGCTACGGCACTTAGCGGAACCCGGGCGCGGACCTGATCTTCGATCCAGCGATAGGTCCGGGCCAATCCTTCTTCCAACGTGATTTCCGGCTCCCATCCCAGCACCTGGCGCAAGCGGGTGTTATCGGAGTTGCGGCCGCGTACGCCCTGGGGACCGGGGACGTGCTTTTTGACGATGCGGACACCGGCGATGGAGGCGACCATGTCGGCGAGCTGGTTGATGGTGACCATGCGGTCCTGGCCGAGGTTCAGCGGATCGCTGTAGCCGGAGCCCATGAGCTTGTAAAGCCCGGTGACGCAGTCGTCGATGTAGCAGAAGGAGCGGGTCTGCTCGCCGTCGCCCCAAAGCTCGATTTCGGGGTTGCCGGTGAGCTTGGCCTCGGCCACCTTGCGGCAGAGCGCGGCCGGGGCCTTTTCGCGTCCGCCCTCCCAGGTACCGAGCGGTCCGAAGATGTTGTGGAAGCGAACGACGCGAACCTCCATGCCGTAGTCGTCGCGATAGTGCATGCAGAGGCGCTCGGTGAGGAGCTTTTCCCAGCCGTAGGCGTCCTGCGGATCGGCGGGATAGGCGTCGTCTTCCTTGAGCGGGACGACGTTGGCCTCGCGCTGGCGGTACTCGGGATAAATGCAGGCCGACGATGTGTACAGGTAGCGCTCGACCTGAGCTTCGCGCGCGGCCTCTAGCGTGTGGAAGTTGATGAGCGTGTTGTTGTGCAGGATCTCGGAGTGATGGCAGGAGATGAAGCCCATGCCACCCATGTCGGCGGCGAGGGCGTAAACCTGGTGCATGCCGGCGACGGCGCGCCGGCAGTTCTCCCAGCGACGCAGGTCGAGCAGGAGGAATTCGTGCGCGTCGGAGGCGCTGAATTCGGGCAGCTTCCGATCAACGCCGCGGACCCAGTATCCCTGGCGGCGAAGGAAGGTAACGAGGTGATGTCCGATGAACCCGCCCGCGCCGGTGACCAGGACCTTTTTCTGCGACAACACGTTTCTCCCGAATTTTTCAGAGTTGATGCTCGTGCATTATAGCGTGGAACACAATCGCGCGTGCCGGGTGGAAAGCACCGAGTAACCAGCTAAGGTGGCGGGCCGCGAAATCGGCACCGAGTACCGAGTGGCGAGTAGCGAGTTGAGGCGCGCGGCTTCGTCGCAGCATTTTTTTGAAATCGGGCGCCAGGCAGGCGACCTTGCGTCGCAGGAACGGCGCCGGCGGCGCTGGGACCCGCCGGCCGCAAAAAACGCGGCCTCAGGATGACTCGGAGAGGAAGGATGTTTCCGAGTCAACCACCTCGCGCAGGCGGGGGTAGGTCTCGATGAGCGTGGCGGGAGCTTTGACGGGGCGCTGGCCGAGCATGCGTTTGAGCTCGACGGCGTTGGCGGCGGCTTTGCCCTTGTAGTGGTTGTTGGTGACGACAAAGGTCTTCTCGGCTTTTTCGGCGACCTGATCGATTCGCCCTTTCCACCATTGTAGTTCGTCAGCGGTGTAGAGGTAGTCGTAGCGGTCGTGGGGGCGCTCGGCGGTGAACCACTGGTCGTAGCGGCGTCCGTGGAGGCGCACGTATCCCACGGGTGAAGTGACGTGCGCGGTGGGGCGCAACGAGCGGCCGAGGATGGGCTGATCGATGTTGCAGAAGCCGACGCCCTGTTCGGCGAAGGCGCGCAGCGTCTGCTGGTCGTTCCAGGTGGCGTGGCGGATTTCGACCACTCGCGGGTATTCGCGAAAGCGCTCCAGGAGGGACGCGAGGTAGGCGCGGTTTTCCTCGGTGTTCTTGAACGAAACGGGAAACTGGATGAGCAGAGCGCCGAGTTTATTTTCGGCGGCGATGGAGTCGAGGCCGGCCTTGGCGAGCGATTCGTCTTCGGGATTGGGCTTGATGGTGGCGGCGGAAGTGGATTCGACGACCGCGACCGGCGAGTGGGTGAAGGCGCGGTTGAGCTTGGCGGTGAAGAGGAATTCCGGATTCACTTCGGCGGCGCGGGACCACTGGCGGCCAAGGCCGGGCTTGATGTGTCCGTAGAACGATGTGTTGATCTCGATCAGGTCGAAGTATTGCGCGAGAAAAGCGACGGGATGCTGGCGGCGCTTCAGTCCCTTTGGGTAGACGGTCCCTTCCCAGTCTTGGTAGGACCAGCCAGCGGGACCGATGCGGATTGGCTCGGGCGGCGCCATCACAAGTCAAAGTCAAAAGCAGCCCGCCAGGGACACGAAGGTCGCACGAGGGGCACGAAGGAAACCACGTCAGAAGAATACCGCGACGACGCGGAAGCCGCCGTTGCCGCCGGGCGTGGGCTGGAGCGGGCAGGCGCGGAGGGCGACGGCGTCGAGGTCGCGACGGCGGGCGTCGGTGAGCATGGGCTCGGGGAGGTCGTCGGTGTTCCAGATGGTGAAGACGACGGCGGTCTGGCTGGTGGCGAAGCGGGTGATGAGCAGCTGCGGCGTGACGTCGGGAGCGCACGCCATTTCGTTGAGGCGGTCGAGGGTGACGACGCGCGCGGGGCCGCGTTTGGCGGCGGCGCGGGCGCGCTGAAACGTGCGCAGGACGGCCTGCTCGGCCTGGGCGGGCGTCATGTCGTCGTATATGCGGGCGAAATCCTCCGTGACATAGACGTAGTTGCCGCGGCGGACGACGCCGATGCCGACGGCGTTGTAGCGCGCGTCGAGGATGTTGGCGCGATGCGGAGGCGACGCCATGAGCGACTGGTGGGCGTTGTCGGCGGGATCGCCGCCTTCGGAGCTGCGGGAAACGTTTTCGCCGAGCGAGTCGAAGCGCAGGCCGGTCCGCGCGACGCGGGCGCCGAGCTCCGGCTCGCCGCTGACGCGATGGGTGAGCTGTTTCGCGTCGGCCATGGCGGTGCTGTGATCGCGAGCGGCGCGGGCCAGGTCGTCGTTGGCGCGAACGGCGGGCAAGCCGCGCCTGGTGCGCTCCTGATTGACCAGGCGCACCAGGTCGGCGACAACGCGAGATTCTTCGCCGGAGGGCCCGGATGATGCGGGCAGCAGGGGCGTGAGCGCGGAGATGAGGCAGAGGGTTAGGGCCTGGCGTTGAACGGCGCGGAGCATCGGGTGGTCAGACACCGTAAACCAGTATAGGAGAGCGCGGGTTGCGCACGTTAGTGTCGCGGCAGCGCGAAGGGCACGGTGGTGCGCACGTCTGGGGCCGCCCACCCTTCGCGCAAAGGAAGGCGAAAGCGTGGGGCGCCCGCCGCTACATTGTGCGGGGCCGGGTGGTCCAAGACCCGGCCGTGGGCGGCCCGCTTCCATCGGGTCTCGCGGCCTACTGCGGGGCGCGGCGGGCCTTGAGGTCGGCGAGGAGGCGGTCGATTTCCTGCTCGCGCTCGAGGCGGGCGAACTTGTCGTCAATGTTGTCGCCCAGCAGTTCGGCGTGGGCCTGCGCGACCGCTTCCTGCTTCAGGACCTTGTGCTTCATGCGGTCAAAGGTTGAGCCTTTGTCCTCGGTGGCGGCCTGCTGCGCCTGGTTGGCGCGCGTGGCCACGCGCGAGCGCCGGTGCTGCGCGATGAGCAGCTCGCTCTTGCCGCGGGCTTCGGCGAGTTTCTGCTCGAGCTTGGAGAGCGCCGACTTCAGGCCCTCGACCTGGGCCTTCTGGTCGGCGATCTGCTCGCGGAAGCTCTCCTGCATCTGCTGGTAGCTCATGGAGCGCTGGAGGGCGGCGCGGGCGAGGTCGTCCTGTTTTTTGTCGACGGCGAGCTCGGCGCGGCGCATCCAGTCGGCGGCTCGCTCCTCGTTTTCTTTGGCTTTTTTCTCCAGCAGGTGCTGGTCGGCGATGGCGATGGCAACCTGCGTCTTGACCTGGAGGAGCTGGTTCTGCATGTCGAGGATGACCTGCTTGATCATCTTCTCGGGGTCTTCGGCCTTGTCGATCAGGTCGTTGAGATTGGCGCGGACAAGAGTTGATACGCGTTCAAGGAGTGCCATGGGACACCTCAGTTTCCGGTTTCTAGTTTCGAGTTCTTGTTTCCTGTTGTTCGTTTCCTGTTCCGAAGAAGTCAAAAGCGTTGCGCGTTGCGCGTTTCCGGAGAAAGTCAAAATTAAAACCGTTCATAGCTGGCCGCGGTGTTCGAGGCGTTTGTAATAAACGAGCGAATGGACGATGGGAACGCCGCCGGCAAGCATGAGCACGACGAGCGGCGCCCAGAAGTTGCGGATGATGAGCGTGAGCAGCAGGCCCACGATGCCGCCGGCGATGAACCATTTGGCGGCGAAGACATGGGTGGCGTGCCACACCTCCTCGCTGGCCAGAGTCCAGGGTGTGCGAATGCCGACGTAGAAGTTGCGGCGCAGGCGCGGCAGGAAGGCGCCGAGCACGGCGAAGAGTCCGCAAACGGCCCCGGTGATTGCCATGTTCATGTTGAGGTGACGGCCGGTGGCAGCGGTGAGGATGAGCGCGTGAATCGCCGCGAGAAAGCCGAGGACGACGAGCAGCACCTGGAGGTAAACGGCGCCGTTGGCGCGTCCGTTGACTTCGAACTTGCGCGGCGAGAGCCAGGGCAGCGCAGCGAAGAGCAGCGTCATGGCGGCCATGATGGCGGGCACGAAGAGCGCGGCGAAGAGCCGGCTGCCGTATCCGTTGACTTGACCCTGCGCGTTCCAATGCATGGGCACCCGCTCGGGCAGCGAGGAATAGAGCACGACGCTGGAGGCGAGGGCGACGAGGACGAAAACGGCGGCGAAGACGTAGTAACGCGTTTTCATGATTGACGTCCTTCCACGAACCACTTCAGGTAGAGCACGCCGGCGGCGTTGGTGATGAGCATGGCGGCGATGGCGGCCAGCGCCGGGACCTTGCCGGCGAACATGCCCACCGCGGCGGCGACGGCGACGGCCAGGATGAGGATTCGGATTGTGAGTTTGGTGGTCATTGCGTTCTCGCTTTGCGGGCGGGGCTGAAGCCCCGGGTTGTTTCCTCCTTTATTCACCGGGTTGGAGCCGGGTGCTGCCACCCGTTCCCCCATCTGGCCAACTGCGGGCCAGATGTGGGGCACCGTCGAGGTCCGTGGTCTGGCGCCGGCGGGCGAGGTCGCCCGCCGCTACACGGTCGAGTGGTCTCATCACGCGCCTGCCTTCGCGCCGCCGCTGTCGCCGGGGCGCGGACCCTTGTCGCCGATCTGGCGGACTTTGCCGAGGAGTTCGGACATCTGCATGCCGGAAAGGGCCTCGAACAGGGCCGGGACCTGCGCGGCGATCCTGGCCATGTCGCCGGTGATCTTGTGAGCGCCGGCGGCGCCGTTTTCGCCGGTGGAGACGATGGTGATCTTGTCCACGTTGGCGAGCGGCGACGACATGGCGCGCACGACCTCGGGCAAGCCGGTGATGAGCTTGTCCACGACGGCGGCCTGGTTGTACTCCTGGTAGGCCTCGGCCTTGACGTTCATCGCCCTGGCTTCGGCTTCGCCCTTCTTGAAGATGATTTCGGCTTCGGCCTCGCCGGTGGCGCGGGTGGCGCTGGCGCGGCCTTCGGCTTCGATCATGAGGCGCTGCTTTTCAGCGGCGGCGAGCTGCTCGATGCGCGCGCGCTCGACCTCGGCGGCCTTGAGGACGCTGGCGATCAGCTCCTTTTCGTGGCGCAGGATTTCCGCTTCCTGCACCTTGATCTGCTGCTCTTTCTCCACCTGCTGCACGCGGACGGCTTCGGCGGTGACCTGCTGCTGCATGATGTTGGCCTGGATCTCGTAGGCCTTGTCGGCCGTGGCCTGCTTTTTCCTGGTGGCTTCCTGGTATTCGGCGCGATTGATCTCCAAATCGCGCTGCGCCTGGGCCTGCTTGGACATGGAAATGGTTTCGGCGAGGACGCGCTCCTGGTCGGCTTGCGCCTTGGCGATGGCGGCTTCGCGCTGGGCGAGAGCGCGCCTGATGGCGGTGTCGCGCTCGGCTTCGGCGGCGGCGACGTCGGCGTCGCGCTTGATGCGGGCGACGTCGGGGCGTCCCATGTTGGTGATGTACTCGTTCTTGTCGCGGACCTCCTTAATGGTGAAGGAAACGACCTCGAGGCCCATCTTGTTCATGTCGTCGGCGCAGGTGGAGCGCATGCGCTCGGCGACCATCTCGGGTTGCTTCACGATTTCTTCCACCGTGAGCTGGCCGATGATGCCGCGCAGGTGGCCTTCCATCACCAGGCGGATGAGGCCTTCGCGCTCCTGCGGCGGCTTGGTGAGGAACTGCTCGGCCGCGGTGAGGATGGATTCCTTGTCGGACTTGACTTTTATTTGAGCGACGGCCTCGACGGTGACGGCCACGCCCTGGCGGGTGTACAGGTCCTGCTGCGGCGCGACGTCGAACGACATCAGTTCGAGCGAGAGGTCGCGGCAGGTCTCAACCATGGGGAAGATGACCGTGCCGCCACCCGACACGATGCGCGTGCCGCGAAATCCGTAGACGACCAGCGCCTGGTGCGGGCCGGCTTTGCGGTAGAGCTGCGTGAGCACGATCATCAGCGTGAACGTGCCGAAGATCAGCAGCGCGATGACGGTCCATGCTCCAGTTGTGAGTTCCATAAGTCCTCCGTTGAGTTCCCGGTCCTCAGTTCTCGGTCCTCGGGTCCTCAGTTCTCAGTTCTCGGTAAGAAACCGTTTGTGCGGGCTGTTCGCTTGCACCTTTCGCCACAAAGAGCGCGAACGGTTGGGGCAGCCGATTCATCGTTGCTTGCCGACGGGCGAGGGCGCCGGTCGTTACACGGCAAAAAGTTTGGCGGCTCATAGATCCTTCTTCTCTGGCGCGGCGCGGTCGAAGGCGTGTTCGCCGGCCAGTTCTTCCCAGCGGCGGACGTAGGCCAGGCCGCGCTCGTAGCGGGTAATCACGACTTCAGTTCCCTTGGGGATGGCGGCGCCGTCGTCGCTGCGGGCGCCGGAGACGCGGCGCGTGCCGGCCTGGGAGAAGATGATCTCGCCGGTGCCTCCGCCTTCGCGGATGGGCACGTTGACGGTGCCGAGCACGCCGATGCGGTCGTAGTCGGCGGCGTCCAAGGAGCGCTCGCAGGAGAGCAGCTTAACCAGGAACCAGAAGATGATCGAGGCGCCTACCAATCCGCCGAGAACGGCGGCGATGAAGCCGAAGACGACCTGCACGTGTCCGTAGTGGGTAAGCAGGTATCCGGCGCCGCCGAACCAGGCGAGGAAGGCGACGATCGTCGAAAAATTCAGGAACGGAACCTCGGTTTCGGCGTGCGCGCCGTGGGCGTGGACACCCGTGGCGTGCGCATGCACGCCGCCGACGTGCGCATGGCCGTTACCGAAATGCGGCAGGCGCCAGCCGGCGGGAAGGTGCAGGTGGAACTGCATGGCGCCGAGCAGGAACGACAGCATGACCAGCGCGAAGCCGACGATGAAACAGACGAGATAGAAGGAGGCGAAATTCATTGCGAGTCACCTTCCTTTTGTGGTTTCGCGCGGCGCTCCGGACGTAATACGTGCAACAAGCGGTCGACGAGCTCGGGGTTTTCCAGGATGGCGCCGAGCAGGACGATGCACTTGCGCGAATCTTGGTGGCGGGCGACGGCGAGGAGCGCCTGGCAGACTTCGGCGTCTTTGCGGAAGCGCTCGGCGCCGTTGATGAGCCACATGTCGAGCTTGTCTTCGATGGCGCGCAGGTCGGAGATGAGCTCGGTGTGGTAGCCCTCGGGGTCGCTCACCAGGTAGCCGGGGTGCACGTTGAAAAAACGCGCCAGCAGCGTGCGCGACTTGTTGGTGAGGTGCGGGCGCGCGCCGCTCTCGATTTGCGAGAGATAGGACTGGCTGAGGCCCTCGCCGAGGTCGCGCTTGATGGCGCGCACGACCTCCTGCTGGGTCATCTCGCGGTCCATGCCGCGGAGCGTGCCCTCGACGTGGCGGAGGTAGCGGATTTTTTCGCCGAGGTTCATGAGAATCGGCCGGTGGCCGTTGGCCCCGGTGGCACGTTGGCCCCGGTGGCACGTTGGCCCCGGTGTCGCAATTACTAATTGCAATATTAATATTGCAATTTGTGAATCACGTCAAGACCTGGATTTCCCTTCCCTGCTAGCGGTTACCGACGACCTTTGGAAAAAGACCCGGCGCGCGCGAGGTGCTTGACAGAACCGGCCGCAGCGTATATAACCGTTACGTTATATAATCTAGGAGTTATGCACATGACCCAATCGGAGCAACTGGACGCGACGTTTGCGGCGCTGGCCGATCCGACGCGGCGGGCGATCCTGGCGCGGCTGGCGTCGGGCGCGGCGTCGGTCCAGGACCTGGCGAGGCCGTTCGAGATGAGCCAGCCGGCAATCTCCAGGCACCTGAAGGTGCTGGAGAGAGCGGGGCTGATTTCAGCGGGGCGGGAGGCGCAGCGGCGGCCGCGGCGGATCGAGGCCCGGCCGCTGGCGGAGGCGAACCAGTGGCTGGAGAACTATCGGGAGCTGTGGGAGGCGCGCTTCGAGAAACTGGACGCGCTGCTGGACGAAATGAAGCCGGTAAACAAGGGGCCGAAACGGACATTGAAACAAAAAACCGGGCGCGGAGGCGCTGACAAAGGAGAGAAGCAATGAGCAACACGGGAAACCTGAAGGTGGAAGCACGCGGGGACCACGAGGTGGTGTTCACGCGAACGTTCGACGCGCCCGCCGCCCTGGTGTTTGACGCTCACACCAAGCCGGAGCTGGTAAAGCGGTGGATGCTGGGGCCGGAAGGCTGGACGATGCCGGTGTGCGAGATCGATCTGCGGGTGGGCGGAACATACCGGTATGTGTGGCGGCACCCGAAGAAGGGCGAGATGGGGCTGGGGGGCACGTTTCGCGAGATCGCGCGGCCGCACCGCATCGTGCACACAGAAAAGTTCGACCAGCCGTGGTATCCGGGCGAGGCGGTGGTCACGACGTTGTTCGAGGAGCAGGGCGGCAAGACCACGATGACGATGGTCATGTGGCTGGAGTCGAAGGAGGGGCGCGATGGCGTGCTGAAGTCGGGTATGGAGACCGGCATGGAGACCAGCTACCAGCGACTGGATGCGATCGTGGCCGAGCAGCTGGCCGGGAAGAAGTAAGAACTTACCGCGGATTTACGCGGATGAACGCAGATCCAATTCATCAGGGCAGGGCGAAACAGTGCTCTGCCCTTTTTTCATTTCGTGAGTTCCTTGCGGATGGATTGCAGCTCGCGGCGGCGGGCGGCGTCGAGCTTGGGATAGGTGATGTCGAGCCCGGCCAAGGTTTCCAGCAGCACCTGGGAGACGATGAGCCGGGCATTTTTCTTGTCGTCGGCCGGGACGATGTACCAGGGCGCGAATTTGGTGCTGGTCTGGGCAATGCAGTCTGCATAGGCGCGCTGGTAGTCGCTCCAGTACGTCCGCTCCTGAACGTCGGCCATGCTGAACTTCCAGTTGCGCTGCGGGTCGTCCATGCGCTGGAGCAGGCGGCGGGCCTGCTCGTCGCGGGAGATGTGGAGGAAGATCTTGACGATGCGGGTGCCGTTGCGGTGGAGGTGCTTTTCGTGGTGGTTGATGGAGGTGAAGCGGTGGCGCCAGATTTTCCCGTCGCTGAGCACGTCTTGCGGCAACGGCTCGGCGCGCAGAACTTCAGGATGCACGCGGACGACGAGCACTTCTTCGTAATACGAGCGGTTGAAGATGCCGATGTGCCCGCGCTGCGGCAGGCGGCGGGTAGTGCGCCAGAGAAAGTCGTGCTGGAGCTCTTCGTCGTTGGGCTGCTTGAAGGCGTAGGCGCGGCAGCCGAGCGGATTCAATCCCGACATGACGTGCTTGATGGCGCCGTCTTTGCCGGCGGCGTCCATGCCCTGGAAGATGACGAGCACGGCGTAGCGGCCGTGCGCGTAGAGGCGCGCCTGCGCCTCGGTGAGCCGCGAACGATGGTCATCGAGGATGCGCTCGTAGTCCTGTTTGGATTTGTAGTGAGGCCCGACGCGCGTGGGCCATTCGGCCAGGTCGATCCTGGCGTCGCGCGCGCGGAAGTCTTTGAGCTTGATCTTCATCCCTACAGTCCGGCCTCGAGGCGGGCGCGCGGGTCGAGGTAGTCGCGCAGGGCGTCGCCGACGAAGTTGAAGCTGAGCACGGCGAGCATGACGGTGACGGCGGGAAAGAGGACCAGGTGCGGGGCGTCGAACAGGTGGGAGCGGCCGTCGTTGAGCATGGAGCCCCAGCTGGCGGTGGGGGGCGTGACCCCGAGTCCGAGGAAGCTCATGGTGGCTTCGGCGAGGACGGCGCCGGCCATGCCGATGGCGGCCTGCACGATGACCGGCTGGATCATGTTGGGAAGGATGTGGCGGATGATGACGCGCGCGTCGGAGGCGCCGAGGGCGCGGGCGGCTTCGACGAATTCGCGTTCGCGCGTGGCCAGCACCTGCGCGCGGACCAGGCGCGCGTAGCCCACCCATCCGCCAAGCGCGAGCGCGAGGATGAGGTTCAGCAGGCCGGGTCCGAGAAAGGCGACGAAGGCGATGGCGAGCAGGATGCCGGGGAAGGAGAGGAAGGCGTTCATCACGATGACGTTGACGAAGCGGTCGACGCGTCCGCCGTAGTATCCGGCGATGGAGCCGATGACCAGGCCGAGCAGGAGCGAGGCGGTGACGACGCTCGCGCCGACCAGCATGGAGACGCGCGCGCCGTAGAGGATGCGGGCGTAGATGTCGCGCCCGAGTTCGTCGGTGCCGAACCAGTGCGCGGCGGATGGGCGCTGAAGGCGGTCGGGCAGGCTGATGGCGGCGGGATCGTGGCCCGCGAGCAGCGGCGCGAACAGCGCGCCGGCGATGAAGATCGCGACCATCACGACGCCGGCGGCGGCGAGCGGGTGGGCGCGGGCGAGTTGGAAGCTCGTGGTCACGTTCGCGAAGGCTCAGTCGTCCCTGCGGGACTCCATTATCTACTTACAACGTGCCCAGCACCGGGTGCTGGGCCACATTCAGCCGGCCTTCGGGCCGATACAGGCCGGGGCCAAGGCCCGACCCGATTGAGTTCGGCTGCCACCGGGCCCAAAGCGCGGCGCTCCCACCGTCACCTCCCTGCTCCCTTGTTGAGGAGGAGCACGGCGGCGATCAGGAGGGCCTTGCGCATTTCAGTTCCCAGACGCTACAGCGCGCGAAGCCGGGCAGTTCGCGCTCACTGGTCATTGTCGAATGCGAGGGTTGACGGCGGAGTAGAGCACGTCCGTGAGAAAGTTTACGGCGACATACGTGAGGCCAATGGTCAGGATGCAGCCCTGGACGACATAGTAGTCGCGGTTGCTGATGGCGGTGATGGTGAGGCGGCCGAGTCCGGGCCAGGAAAAGATCGTTTCCGTCACGATGGCGCCGGCGAGCAGCGCGCCGAATTGCAGTCCAACGACGGTCAGCACGGGGATGAGCGCGTTGCGGAGCGCGTGGCGATAGACGACGTCGCGCTCGGGCACGCCCTTGGCGCGCGCGGTGCGGATGTAGTCCTGGCCGAGTTCTTCGAGCATGGATGTGCGCACCATGCGGGTGAGGATGGCGGCGAGGGCACCGCCCAGCGTGATGGCCGGGAGAACAAAGCTGGTCCAACCAGTGGCGCCGGAGACGGGCAGAAGGCCGAGATAGATGGCGAAGAACAGTATAAGGATGGGACCGAGGGCGAAGTTGGGAAATGAGAGTCCGAGCAGCGAGACGAAGCTGATGACGCGGTCGTCCCACTGATTGCGGCGTCGGGCGGAGCGGACGCCGGCGGGAATGGAGAGCAGCAGGGCGACAGCGAGCGCGGCGAGCGTCAGCTTCAGCGTGTAGGGATAGCGCTGCGCGATGAGCGAGGTCACGCCCTGGTTGAAGCGGATGGACTTGCCGAGGTCGCCGTGGAGAACGCCTTTCCAGTAGTTGAGGTACTGCTGGCCGAGGGGAGCGTCGAGTCCGAAGGCGTGGCGGGCAGCTTCAATGTCGGCGGGCGTGCCGCCCTCGCCCATCATCTGGGCGATGGGGTCGCCGGGGACGATATGAATCAGGAGAAAGACGACGGAGACGACGAGCCACACCACCGGGACCATGTAGAGCAGGCGGGCCAGGATGTAGCGAAGCATGGCTGGACAGTGTAACGCGTTGGAAGGGGTCGGCGGTCGCCGGTCGCTGGCCTTCGGTCGTTGGCCAAGAGTCAAAAGAAAAAATCAGGAGCGTTCACACAAAGGACACGCAGGACGCACGAAGGGCACGAAGGAAATCGCGCTCGTCGCGGCCAACGACGAACGGCGGACCGACGCCACTGTTCAGTCGCCCGCCTTCTCCACGCGCTGTTGCAGCGGCGGCGCCACCGTTTCGACCTTGACGCGCTGGATGCGGAGGCCGTCCATTTCGAGGACGACGAAGCGGTGGCCGTCGTGGACGAAGGCGTCGCCGGGTTTGGGGACCTTTTGCAGCGAGGCCATGACGAAGCCGCCGAGGGTCTCAAAGCCCAGGTCGCGAGGGAGCGGCAGGTGGTGATGGGTTTCCAGGTCGCGCAGGGTGGCGGAGCCATCGAGCACCATGCTGCCGGCGGTGACCAGCGGCGGCTTGGGCGCCACGTCGTATTCGTCTTCCAATTCGCCGACGATTTGCTCGAGCACGTCTTCCACGGTGACCACGCCGGAAACAGAGCCGTATTCGTCCACGACGACGGCGAGGTGGCGGCGGTGGGTCTTGAAGTCTATGAGCAGGTCGGGAAGGACCTTGGTTTCCGGCACGACGAGCACGCTGCGCATGATGTTGCGGACCTCGAGGCGCGGCAGCAGGTCGGCGGGCGCGTTCTGGCGCACGTGCGCCAGGCGGATCTGCATCCAGCGCATGAGCTCCTTGGCGTAGAGGACGCCGACGATGTGTTCGGGGCCGCGCTGCGGGTCGTAGACCGGGATGCGGGAGTGCTGGTCTTGGACGACGCGGTCGAGGGCATCGTCGAGCGGCATGTCAGCCGGGAGAGGGAAGATGTTGGTGCGCGGGATCATGACCTCGCGGACGGTCACGTCGCCCAGCTCGAGCGTGCGATGAATGGTTTCTTCCTGCAGCGGCGGCAGCAGGCCCACGCGGCGTGAGGCGGTGACGATGAGCTTGAGTTCCTCGGGCGAGTGCACGCCGCCCTCGCGGAGGTGGCGCAGCCCGAAGATGCGCAGCACCAGGCGAGCGGACCGGCTGAACAGGTAGAGCGCCGGCTTGGAGATGGTCATGAAGACTTCCATCGGGCCGGAGACAGCGAGGGCCACGCGCTCGGCGCGCTCCAGCGCAACCGACTTGGGTACCAGCTCGCCGAGGGTGACGTGGAGGAAAGTGATGCCGGCGAAGGCCAGCGTGATGGCGATGCCGTGCGCATAAAGGCCGGCGTAAGGGACGCCGCGGAAGAGGGGTTCCAAGAGCCCGGCGAGCGTGGCTTCGCCAACCCAGCCGAGTCCCAGGCTGGTAAGGGTGACGCCGAACTGCACGGCGCTGAGCAGCTGGTCGAGGTTCTGCTGGAGCCGGCGGACGGTGCGCGCGCCGAGGCGGCGGGCTTCAATGAGCTGCTGGATGCGCGTGTCGCGGACGCTGACCAGGGCAAACTCGGCGGCCACGAAGAAGGCGTTCGCCGCCACCAGCAGGAAAAGAGCAATCACCCGCAGCAGCGCCAGGCTGACCATTCGTGAAAATTCTAGCACTGGCAAAGGCAGCCGCATCCCTGCTTGCATCTGTATGACAACACATGGCTTTGCTATGAATGGCGCGCAGTTTTGCAACGCCAGCGGGCCGCCTGCGCAGGCTGGTGTGAGGGCGGGAAAACGGCTATCCTGAGCCGGAACCTGGCGGTAACTCCCTTCCTTCGCAGGCCCATTCCAGTGGATTGTTCCGTCCGGGGCGGAGGCTGGAAAACCTGCTTTCGGAACGCTTGCGCTGCTTCCATTTCGGGCGGAGCGGGGTCTAAGCATTGATCATCGGGCGATGTTCAAGTTTTCCCGGGGCAGTGGAACCAAGCCAGCACCGGCTGCGTAACAGAGTCAGGCAGCGAGAAAGGCCCCCGCGCCGATCGGCGCGACGTACGAGTTCAAAAAGAGCCGAGCAGGGCGCGCCACTGAAACAGGAGGGTGGCTCGCGGAGGCAGGAGGACCCAGTGGCGAACGGCAATGGCAAGAAAAAGAAGCGCCGGCTGCTCTACGGAGGCATCGGCGTCGGACTGGTATTGCTGATCGCGGTTGTGGTGATGGCGGCGACGCGCGGCGGCACCAAGATCGATCCCTCGAAGCTCGGCAAAGTGGAGAGGGGCGACCTGGCCAAGAGCGTGGTCGCGACCGGCAAGATCCAGCCGATCATCCAGGTGGATGTGAAGTCGAAGGCCAGCGGAATCATCAAGCGGCTGCTGGTGGAAGAAGGCCAGACGGTGAAGGCCGGGCAGGTGGTGGCCGAGCTGGACCGCGACGAGATCGAGGCGCAGGTGAATTCGGCGCGCGCCATGCTTGCCAGCTCGGAAGCCAACATGCGCGCCTCGGAAGCCGAGTATGAGCGCGCCAAAGTAGACGCTGAAGGTCCCGACGTTCCGCTGCTGAAGCGCGCCTACGAGCGCGCGGTTTCCATGAGCAAGGACGGCGTGGTTTCGACGTCGCAGATGGAAGACGCGCAGAAGGCCTACGAACTGGCGGTGAACAAGCAGAACGTGGCGCGGGCGCAGCTCCAGGTGAGCAAGGCGAAGGCGATGCAGGCCGCCGCCGAAGTGGCGCGCAGCCGCGCGACGCTCAAGCAACTGGAAGAGCAGCTCAGCTACACGACGATCGTGGCGCCCATGGACGGCGTGATCCTGTCGCGGCCAGTGGAACTGGGTGACGCGGTGAGCTCCATTCTGGTGATGGGCTCGACGGCGACGCTGGTGATGACCATGGGCGACACTCACGAGGTCTACGTGAAGGGCAAGGTGGACGAGAGCGATATCGGCAAGGTCTACCTGGGCCAGACGGCGAGGATCAAAGTCGAGTCGTTCAAGGACAAGACGTTCACCGGCAAGGTGACGAAGATTTCGCCGATGGGCGTGGAGAAGGACAACGTCACCACGTTCGAAGTGCGGGTCTCGATCAACAATCCCGGCGGCGAATTGAAGGCCGCGATGACGGCGAACGCCGAGATCATCCTGGAAGAACACAAGAACGTGCTGCAGATCCCGGAAGGTTCGCTGATCTACGACAAGGACAAGAAGGCATCGGTGGAAGTGCCCGACCCGAGCGCGAAAGACGGCAAGCGGAGAGTGCCGGTCGAGGTGGGAATTTCCAACGGCGCGAAGACCGAACTGCTGAAGGGCCTGAAGGAAGGGGACAAGGTCATTCTGCAGTAAACGAGCTTCCGGGCGCGCAAATGCGTCCGGACCCCGGACCACGGCCCGCATGACCGGCACACCCTCCGCCGGCTGCGGGCTGTGGCATTTTGGAAGACACCGGCAGTTGGCACTTAGCAATTGGCATTTGGCCGTGTAGCTCTGGAATAGAAAATCTAAAGATCGCGGTTTGGGACATTTAGGCCAGCAACCTACGAATTGAGGAGAGCGCGATGACTCACCTGGCCCGCCGTTTTGCCTTCCCTGCCCTGCTTGCATTCACGATCACATCTTTGCTGGCTGTTTCCTCACTGGCCGACACCGGTACGGACGAACAGCGGGAGCAGAAGACGTTTGCGCTGCGCTCGGGTGGAACGCTGGTGCTCAAGCACGAGCGCGGACGCGTTTCCGTGCAGGGCTGGGACAAGGACCAGGTAGTCGTCGACGTGGTGAAGCGCTACGAGGGCGGCAGCACCGCCGAGCGCGACGAGTGGCTGCGCGATACGAAAGTCAATTTCACCAGCGAAAGCGGGCGGCTGGAGATCGAAGTGGAGCGCGCCAACCGGTTCTGCATTGGTATCTGCTACTCGGGCCGGGGCACGGTTGACCTGACGATCCATGCGCCACGCAAGGTGCAGCTCGACATTCATGAGTCGCGCGCGGATTTGCAGGTCACAGATATCGAGGGCGACCTGAGGCTGCGGAATGAACGGTCGAGCGTGCAGGTGGAGCGGCTGACCGGCGGCGTGCGCATTGAGAGCGAGCGCGGGCCGGTGCGCCTGCGCGATGTGAACGTGCGCGGTGATTTCGACGTGAGCGTGGAGCGCGCCGAGTTCGAGTTCCAGGGCTCGGGGCTGCCGCGCGGCGGGCGCGTGCAGAGCGAGCGCGGCGACGTGGTGCTGCGTCTGCCGGAAAACGTGGCGCTGAATGTTGAAGTGAACACCGACCGGCGGTCGAGCTTCCGCAGCGACTTCCCCATCGCCACCACGACTTCTTACAACAGCGAAAAGCTGCGCGGCACTGTGAACGGCGGCGGGCCGCTGCTTCGCCTGGAGAGCACTCGCGGGCCGGTGCGGCTGCTGCGGTACGTGAGCCCGGGCAGGATGTAGAGAACTTCCCTTGCCGCGGATGAACGCGGATTCTTACGGATCTTGAATTCTTTTTCGAGCTGATCCGTGATGGTCCGTGTGCATGCGTGGCAAAGAGCTTTTGTGAGTGCTCTCCTCGCGCCGGCTGGCGCGTCTGAAGAGCGAGAAAGTTCGGGCGGGTGGCGGCGGTTGCTGCTCCCGATGGAGGAACAAGATGAAAAATCAAAGATGGCGGGGGATCGCGATTCTGGCGGTGATGCTGGCGTTTGCCACGGCCGCGTTCGCGGCGGAAGAGGGCACGTTTGATCGCGCGCTCAAGGTGACGGGCCCGGTAGAGATGGAAGTTGCGACCGGCTCGGGGCAGATCATGGTGCACAGCGGGGCGGCGGGGGCGGTGACGATCAAAGGCACAGTCCGGGTGAGCGACAGCTGGATGGGCACTAGCGACGCCAAGGCGAAGTTGCAGCGCATCCTGGGCAATCCGCCGGTGGAACAGAGCGGAAACGTGATCAAGATCGGGCGGGTTGACGATCCGGAGCTGCGGCGCAACGTGAGCATCAGCTATGAGATCGTTACGCCGGCGGAGACGCGGCTGGTGGCGAAGACGGGCTCGGGCGATCAGACGGTGGCGGGACTTCGCGGGCCGGTGGAAATCGCAACCGGATCAGGCCGCCTTCGCGCGAACGATATCGGGAGCGAGGTGCGCGCGAGTTCGGGATCGGGCGACATTGGGCTGGAGAACATCAACGGCGCGGTGCGCGCGTCAACCGGCAGCGGGCGCGTGAGCGCGCTGCGCGTGGCGGGCAGCTTCGACGCCAGCTCGGGATCGGGCGAGATTGAGTCGGAGCAGACTGCAGGCGGCAATGCCCGGGTGAGCACGGGATCGGGCAGCATCCGGCTGCGCGGCGTGAAGGGTGCGCTGACGGTCAGCACGGGCAGCGGCGACATCCAGGCGCAGGGCGAACCGACCAGCGAGTGGAAAGTGGACACGGGCTCGGGCAGCGTGGAGCTACACGTGCCGCAGCAAGCGGCGTTCGACGTCTACGCGCGCAGCAGCTCGGGACGGATCACGGTGGACCATCCGATGACCGTGCGAGGCACGATCAACCGGCACGAAGTTCGCGGTTCGGTGCGCGGCGGCGGCGCGCTGCTGAACGTGCACACCGCGTCGGGCAACATCGAGGTGCGGTAGGGCACGCACCAGCGCGACGGCCCGCGCTTTCGCCGACTGACTCTGCTCCGGCGGGACGCGGGCCGTTTTTTGTTCTGCTGACGATTATTGTCGCTTTGCAAGCGGTGTTCGCAGCGCCATCATGCGAGGCTTGGCTGAGCACAGAGAGAGAACACAACTGGTTGGCGATGCGCTGCGAGAAGGGGCAGTGCTGATCGCGGTCTTGTGGCCGCTGGAGCGCTACGTAACCGAACCTGGACACCATGTTGGTGTTTGGGAGATCGTTCTTGCCGAGACACTCGCCGGCATCCTGCTATGGTGGGGTATCATCATGGAAGGCAGGGATTAGCAATGGACATCTATGGTGTCTGGCTCGCCACCTTCGGATTTTTCGCCGTGGTGTTCCTGGTCGGAAAGTACTGGCAGTCGCGCGATCGCGCCGAACGCGAAAAAAGACGCGCAGCGCGCTGAAGCCGCGCGCCGAAGCAGTGCTCCTCGGGCCTTTCTCGTGCCATTCTTCCCTGAATTCTTGACTTGCGCGCGGCGCGCGCGATAACGTCCCGACGACTTTCTGATTCCGTTCTGGCGGGAGATTCCTTTGGCGCAGCGCATGGTGACCTTCACCACCGACTTCGGCACGACGGACCACTACGTCGGAGCGATGAAGGGCGTGATCTACAGCATCAATCCGGATGCGAAGCTGGTGGACATTTCCAACTCGGTGCAGTCCTACGACGTGCTGGACGGCGCGATCACCATCGCGCAGGCGTACAGCTACTACCCGGCGGGCACGATTCACGTGGTGATCGTCGATCCCGGCGTGGGGTCGTCGCGGCGGCCGCTGCTGGTCACGACCGAGCGGCACATGTTCCTGGCGCCCGACAACGGCGTGCTGTCGTTCGTCTTCGAGCGCGAAGAGCGGCTGTCGGTGCGGCACATCACCAGCGAGCACTATTTTCTCCAGCCGGTGAGCCAGACGTTCCACGGACGCGACGTGTTTGCCGCCGTCGCGGGATGGATGAGCAAGGGGGTTGAGGCGGCGAAGTTCGGCGACGAGATCACCGACTTCGTCCGCTTCGCGGCGCCGAAGCCGAAGGCGCTGAGCGACAAGGCCATGAAGGGACTGGTGCTCAAGACGGACAAGTTCGGGAACCTGATTACGAACATTCGTCCTGACGATTTGCCGCAGCTGTTTCAGGCGGAGCCGCCGCCATTTCGGATTGTCGTCGGCAAGGGCGAGATCACGAAGATGAAGACGGCCTACGCGCAGGGCACGCCCGGCGAGGTCTTCGCGATCCAGGGCAGCATGGGTTTTTTGGAGATTGCGACCAACCGGGGGTCGGCGTCGCGCACGATCCTGGCGGACAAGGGCAGCGAAGTCGGAATTTGGATTGGGGAAGATGCGGTGGCCACTCCCGCGGCTTCGTAAAACCAGTTTCACGTTTCGCGTTCCGCGCCCCGAAGGCCGTTACGGGTTGCGCGGCTTCGGGCGCGCATAGCGGTCCATTTCGGCGGTCCACTTCAGGAAGCGGGCCAGTTCGCGGCGCTCGCGCCACATGAACCCCCAAAATTCCAGGAAACCGATTTTGTCCATCTTGAGGCCGCAGTAGGTCTCGATGCGCCACTTTAGATAGGGACTTCGCCAGGGGGCGAGGCGGTGTCCCGCGGTGGCGGCCCAGAGGAAGCGGAGGATGTAACGCATGAAGACCGTCGTTGGTCGTTGGCCGCCGGCCGCTGGCCACCGGCCTGCAACGAGTATAGCGGGCGTCGGCAGCGGCCCAGTCGTTTCTGCGGGACCGGATCGAATTCGATCCGTTCCCCGGCGCTTCGTGCCGGGCCACATTCAGCCGCCCTTCCGGCTGCTCGTTCCAAGAACCGAGAACCGGTTTCAGATGTCGTACTTCTTCAGCAGGTGGCGGAAGCTGCGGTAGGAGATTTTCAGCAGGTCGGCGGCGCGGGTTTGGACGCCGCCGGACTGGCGGAGGGCGGACTGGATCAGCGAGCGCTCGATGCTGGCGACGTAGCGCTCCAGGTCAACGCCCTCGGGCGGGAGCGCGGCGCCGTCGCCTGCAATGCCCGCTGCCGCGGCGGTGGCGCGGGCGCGCGGACGGTCCATGGGTATCTCGACGTGGAGCTCGTTGCCGCTCTCGAGCGCGACGGCGCGTTCGATAGTGTTCTCCAGCTGGCGGACGTTGCCCGGCCACTCGTAGGCGCAGAGGTCGCGCAGCGAGCTGGCGGCGATGCGCAGGATGCTCTTGCCTGCCGCCGGCGCGAAGCGCTTGAGAAAGTGGCCGGCGAGCAGGGGGATGTCTTCTTTGCGGTCGCGCAGCGGCGGGACTTCGATGGGGATGACGCTCAAGCGATAGTAAAGGTCTTCGCGGAAGCCGCTTTCGGCGACGAGCTTTTCCAGGTCTTTGTTGGTGGCGGCGATGACGCGGACGTCCACCGGAATTTCTTCCGTGCCGCCGACGGGGCGCACGGTGCGCTCCTGGAGCGCGCGCAGCAGCTTGACCTGCATGGCGATGCTCATCTCGCTGACTTCGTCGAGGAAGATGGTGCCGCCGTGCGCGCCTTCGAACAGGCCGCGCGAGTTGTGCGTGGCGCCGGTGAAGGCGCCCTTCACGTATCCGAAGAGTTCGCTTTCGAGCAGCGTCTCCGGAAACGCGCCGCAGTTGACGGGAATGAAGGGTTCGGAGGCGCGCGGCGAGCAGGCGTGCAGCGCGCGCGCGACCAGTTCCTTTCCGGTCCCGCTCTCGCCCAGGATCACCACGGTGCTGCCGGTGGCGGCGACGGTGCGGATGGTTTCCTTCAGCTTCTCCATCGCGGCGCTGGCGCCGATGATGTTCTCCAGCGAGTTGCGGCTGTTGGCGTCGCGGCGGAAGGCCTGGTTCTGGCGGCGGAGCGAGACTTTGTCGAGCGCGGCGTCGATGGCCAGGCGGACGGCCTCCACCAGGTCTGGCCCTTTTTGCAGGTAGTCGGAGGCGCCGGCCTTCACGGCCTGGATGGCGGCGTGCACGTCTTCGACGGCGGTCATGAGGACGACGGCGGTCTCGGGCGAGGAGCGGCGCGCGTGCTTGAGCACGTCAATGCCGTTGGTGTGCGGCATCTTGATGTCGGTGAGGATGATGTCGTAGAGCGCGGAATCAATCTTGCGCTTGGCGGCCTCGCCCGAGTTCACCGTTTCAATGCGGTGGCCGTCTTTGCGCAGGGTGATTTCGAGCATTTCGCAGATGGAGCGCTCGTCGTCGCAGACCAGGATGTTAGCCATGCGCCCCCTTAACCGCGGCGGAGACCGGTTCGTCCGCGCCGGGACGATCAGCGGGTGCGGGAACGCGGGCGGCCTGCCTGATTTCGAGGATGAATTCGGCGCCGTGGCCGGGCTCGGAGCGCACGCTGATCTTGGCGTCGTGCGCCTGCACGATCTGGTAGACGATGGCGAGGCCGAGGCCGCTGCCGCTCTCAAACCATGACTGATAGGGTTCGAAGACTTTTTCCACCTGCTGCGCGGTGAGGCCGGGGCCGGTGTCGGCGAAGCTGATGAGCCACTTGCCGTCGCGGGCACGCAGAGAAACAGTGAGCGTGCCGCCGTGCGGCATGGCGCGGACCGCATTCTCGCAGATATTCCAGAAAACCTGCTTCATGCGGTCGCCGTCAGCGACGGCCGGGGCCTCGGCAGCCTCGAAGTTGCGGACGATGCGGATGGCGGGGCGTGGGCTGTCGCCCGATCCGAGCAGCGGAAGCCGGTTTTCGAGCAGGGTGAGCGTGTCATCGAGCAGCAGGCGCAGGTCGAGGTGCGCGAAGGTGTAGTTTTTGTCGCGCGCGTAGGCGAGGAAGTCGGAGATGATGCCGTTGAGGCGCACGGACTCGCGGCCGACGATATCCACCAGGCGGAGCTGCTCGTCGTTGAGCGCGGCGACGGAGGCGAGCACCTTGACCGAACCGGCGATGGAAGCCAGCGGCTGGCGGATTTCGTGGGCAATGCCTTCCGCCATGCGTCCGAGGGCGGCGAGGCGGTCGCGCATGCGGACCTCGCGCTCCAGGCGGCGGACCTCGGTGAGGTCGGTAAACGTGTAGAGGAAGCCGGAGGCGCCGCTGCCGGGCACGGTGAGGGTGGCGGCGGTGACGCCGAGGGTTTTTTCCTTGCCGGTGGGAGTGAGCGAGCGCGCTTCGCCGCGCGATGAGCCGCGGATTCCGATGGGCAGGCGGTCGAGAAACAGGCTGCTTACCGGTTGGCCGAGCACGTCTGCCTCTTCGCGCTCCAGCAGGCTCGCGCCGGCGGGATTGAGCACGGTGACGCGGCCCTCAAGGTCGGTGGTGATGAGGCCGCCGGTCATCGAGTTGATGATGTTCTCGTGCAGGGCCTGGAGGTTGAGCAGCGCGCCGCTCTTATCGGCCAGCTGCACGTCGGCCTGGCGCAGCTTGTTGCTGAGCATGCTCGACAGGTAGGCGATGGCGATGTACGCGAACAGGTTGATGAAGATGACGGCCTGCAGCGAGCGCGGGCCGGGTGTGGAGGAGCCGTAGGACGGAATGATGCCGAAGTAGGTGAGCTCGAGCATCGCGCCGAAGGCGATGAAAGCCAGCAGGGCGGTGAGGTATGCCCAGACGCGCGAGAGCAGGATGCTGGCGACGATGATGATGAGCGGGTTGAGGAAATTGAACGAGGTGTCGATGCCGCCGGTGACGTAGAGCACGGCGGTGGCGAAGACCAGGTCAGCCAGAATCTGGGCGCGGGCCTCGAGAACGTCGTGTCCCCAGCGGCTGAGCAGCAGGTACATGAGGCTGGGGACGACGTACCAGGCGAGGATGACGCCGACGAACAGCGCTTCCGAAACGTGGGTCGGGGTGAGCCGGATGATGGCCAGCTCGATGACGAGCAGGCAGGTAACGATGATGACCCTGACCTTGACCAGCCAGGTCAGCCATGTGCGGACATTGAAGTCGGTCGCCATCGTCTTCTGTCGTCTGTCGGGCGCAGAGAGCGGGCGTTGCACGCCAGCGGCGCGCAGCGCTGCGCCCTCCGCTCCCGGACCTCAGCCGGCCAGCTTGGAGATGAGCGAGAACAGCGGCATGTACAGCGAGATCACGATGCCGCCGACCATGAAGCCGAGGAAGCCGATCATGATCGGCTCCAAGAGAGTGAGCATGTCCTTGGTGGCCGCGTCGACGTCGTCTTCGTAGAAGTCGGCGATCTTCTGGAGCATGGCGTCCATCGCGCCCGTGGCTTCGCCGACGCCGATCATCTGCGTGACCATGTTGGGGAAGACGCCGCTTTCCTTCAGCGGATCGACAATGGTGCGGCCTTCTTCAATGGCCTTGCGCACCTTCATGAGCGCGCGCTCGAGCACGGCGTTGCCGGATGTGCGCGCGGTGATGGAGAGACCTTCCAGGATGGGCACGCCGGAGGTGATCAGAGTGCCGAGCGTGCGGCTGAAGCGCGCGACCGCGATCTTGCGCAGCAGCATGCCGACAACCGGAAGGTTGAGCAGGAACTTGTCGAAGTAGTAGCGGCCTTCGGGATGCTTGGTGATCTGCTTGATGGCAATGACCAGCGCGATCAGGCCGGCGATGAACACCCACCAGAAGCGGCCCACGAAGTTGCTGGCGCTCATGACGATGCGGGTGGGCAGCGGCAGGTCAACACCCAGGCCGGCGAACAACTGCGCAAACGTGGGGACGACGAACTTCAACAGGCCGCCGACGATCAGCACGGCGATGCTGATGACCGACACGGGATAGATGAGCGCCGACTTGACGGCCGATTTCAGCTTGACGGCTTTTTCGACGTAGGTCGAAAGGCGCTGGAGAATCGTGTCCAGAATACCGCCGGTCTCGCCCGCCTCGATCATGTTGGTGGTGAGGTCGTCGAAGATCTTGGGATAGCCACGCATGGCGTTGGCGAGGGTGGAGCCGCCCTCGACCGTGGTCCGCACGCCGTTCAGGGCGCGCTGGAACGCCTGGCTCTCCTGGTTGGCGCCAAGGATTTCAAGACACTGCACCAGCGGCAGTCCGGCGTCGATCATGACGGAGAACTGGCGGAAGAAGATGGCAATGTCCTTGGTGCCGACCTTGCCTCCACCGAAGGTGGGCAGGGCGAACTCCTTGCCCTTCTCCTTGATGGCGTCGGCGGTAATGCGTTCGCGCAGCAGCTGTGCCTTGAGCACCTGCTTGTTTTCAGCCACGCGTTCGCCGTTGACCTTCTGACCCGCGGCGTTCTTGCCAGTGTAAGTAAAAGTTGGCATGCCAAGCCTCCCATCAGCTCCGGCCTATGGCCGGGCGTCGAGCCCGAACAGCGTGTTAACCATCGCGCCTCAGTCGCGTTCGCTCCCTCGGCGCACCCCGCAATCAACGTCCCGTTTCGGCACGACCCAAGTCGTGCCCTGACACAACCACTACCGTTTCATGGCCGCCGCCGCGCCGGTGGACTTCACACCCGCGCCGCGGTTGATCATTTCCTGCAGCTCGTCAGGCATGGACGAGCGCAGCAGGGCCGTCTCCAGCGAAATCTGCTTTTGGAAATAGAGCGTGGCGAGCGCCTGGTTGAACGTCTGCATCCCGTACTTGTCCTGGCCGGACTGCATGGCCGAGTAAATCTGGTGGATTTTGTCTTCGCGGATCAGGTTGCGGACGGCCGCGTTCGGCACCAGGATTTCCATGGCGCAGGCGCGTCCCTGGCCGCCGATTTTCGGCAGCAGCGATTGACACATGATGCCTTCCAGCACGAGCGAAAGCTGGGCGCGAATCTGCGACTGCTGGTGCGAGGGGAAGACGTCAATAATACGGTTGATGGTGGACGCGGCCGAGTTGGTGTGCAGCGTGCCGAAGGTCAAGTGGCCGGTTTCGGCGATGCGCAGCGCCGACTCAATCGTTTCCAAATCGCGCATTTCGCCGATGAGCACCACGTCAGGGTCTTCGCGGAGCGCGGCGCGGAGGGCCTCGGTGAATCCCTTGGTATCGGCGTGCACCTCGCGCTGGTTCACCAGGCAATTCTTGTTCTGGTGGACGAACTCGATCGGGTCTTCGATGGTGATGATGTGGTCGTGGCGCTCGGAGTTGATCTTGTCGATCATGGCGGCGAGCGTGGTGGACTTGCCCGAGCCGGTGGGGCCGGTGACCAGCACCAGGCCGCGCGGCTTTTCGCACAGCTTGGCGACGACGGGCGGCAGTCCGAGCTGGTTGAACGACTTGATCTCGAACGGGATGACGCGGAAGACCGCGCCGGTGGCGCCGCGCTGATTGAACAGGTTGCCGCGGAAGCGGGCCAGGCCCTTGAGGCCGAAGCTGAAGTCGAGCTCCCAGTTTTCTTCGAAGCGGTGCTTTTGCGCATCGGTGAGCACGCTGTAGCAGAGCTGCTTGGTCTCAGCCGGCTGCATGGGCGGCATGTCGAGCGGCTGCAAGTGGCCGTGTACGCGCACTTGCGGCGGCGAGTTGGTGGAGATGTGGAGATCGCTGCCGTTCATCTCCAGCATTTTTCTGAGCAGGTCGCTTAACGTAACGTTCATCGCTTCACCTGAATGTCGTGTTCGATCCGTCAGCCGGCCAGTCGGTCAGCGGTTTGGCTGAAGTGACTGAGCGACGGACGGACTGCAAGACTCAGTGCACTGTCTCTCTTGCCACTTCCTCCAGCGTGGTCATGCCGCCCATGACCTTGATGAGGCCGCTGCGGCGCAGCGTGATCATGCCACGTTCGATGGCCTTTTTCTTCAATTCCAGGGCCGAGGCGCCCACGAGGATAAGTTCGCGCAGCTCGTCATCCACTTCCATGACCTCGTAGAGCCCGCAGCGTCCTTTGTAGCCGGTATTGTTACAGGTTCCGCAGCCTTTTCCCTTCTTGATTTTTACGGTTTTTGCTTCCTGGGGGGTGTAGCCGGCCTCGATGAGGGTCTGCTGCGGGACTTCCTGCTCCTCGCCGCAGTCGGCGCAGATGCGGCGCACCAGGCGCTGGGCCACGATCATGTGCACGGATGTGGCCACCAGGAAAGGCTCTATGCCCATGTTCATGAGGCGCGAGATGGTTTCCGGCGCGCCGTTGGTGTGCAGCGTGCTCAGCACCAGGTGGCCGGTGAGGGCGGCCTTGATGGCGATTTCCGCCGTCTCGAAGTCGCGGATCTCGCCCACCAGGATGATGTTGGGGTCCTGGCGGAGGAAGGCGCGCAGCGCGGCGGCGAAGTTCAGGCCGATGGATTCCTTCATCTGGACCTGGTTGACGCCCGGGAGCTGAAACTCGACCGGGTCTTCGGCGGTCATGATGTTGGTGTCGGGCTGATTGAGTCGCGCGATGGAGGAGTAGAGGGTATTGGTCTTGCCCGAGCCGGTCGGCCCGGTGACCAGCACCATGCCGTAGGGCTTGAGAATGGCGCGCTCGAACTTGGTGAGCGACTCCTGCTCGAAGCCGAGCTTGGTCATGTCGAGCCGCAGGTTTTCCTTGTCGAGCAGCCGCATGACGATCTTTTCGCCCCAGAGCGTGGGCAGGGTGGAGACGCGGTAGTCGAGCTGTTTCTTCTTTCCGTGGACGGCCATTTTGAGCATGATGCGGCCGTCCTGCGGCAGGCGCTTCTCGCTGATGTCGAGCTTGGCCATGATCTTGATGCGCGAAGTGATGGCGTCTTTCAATTTCATGGGCGGCGACATGATGGTTTGCAGCATGCCGTCAATGCGGAAGCGGACGCGGTACTCCTTCTCGTACGGCTCCATGTGGATGTCGCTGGCGCCGCGCTTGACCGCGTCGGTAAGGATGAGGTTGACGAGCTTGACGATGGGCGCTTCGTCGGCGGCCCTTTCCAGGTCTTCGAGGGCGAGTTCTTCTTCGTCGCTGGCGGAAAGCTCGACATCGGCTTCGGCCTCGCCGATGGAGGCCATGACCTTTTCCAGGTCCTCTTCCTGGGTGGAGCCGTACGCCTTCTCGATGCCGGCCATGATCGAGCTTTCCGAGGCGACGACGGGCTCGATGTTGAAGCCGGTCATGAACTTGATGTCGTCCATGGCGAAGACATTCGTGGGGTCCACCATGGCGATGGTCAGCGAAGAGCCGACGCGGCTGAGCGGCAGGATCTGATAGCGCTTGGCGGTTTCGTAGGGGATGAGCTTGACCACCGCCGGGTCAATTTCGAAGTAGGAGAGATTGATGGCCGGCACGCCGTACTGGCGGGAGAGGAAGTTGGTAACCTCTTCGTCGGAGAGGAAGCCCAGCTTGACCAGCACGGATCCGAGGCGCCCGGATGACTCTTTCTGCACCTTCAGCGCCTGGTCGAGCTGTTCCGACGAAATGACCTTCTCCTTAACCAGAAGGTCGCCGAGGCGCTGAGACATTACCGGGTCTCCCTTGCCATGTCACTGGACTGGAACTGCTTAGCGATCACGCTTGCGGGCGCAATCGCTGCGCTGCGACGGTGGAAAAGCAAGCTCGTGCAGGTTGGGCGCATCCTATGTTCGCTGTCAAAAATTGTCAATCCAGAATAGCTGCCGGATTGCTTAGTTTTACACTGGTTTAAAGCACGAAGGTTCAATGACCTAGGGGCAGATCGAGACATCGGAAACACATGCCGGCCCGCCGCCCAGGGTTGCTTGCCGGACGGGTCAGGATTTGCCCGCGAAGTGAGCGGCCGAGATGCCGAGGAAGAGGAAGATCATTGTGTATGTCGTCACCAGGGCCGATGGCCTTATCGCGCGACCGGACGGGCGATGTTAAGTGGCCCGATTCGCCCGACCGAGAACTCAGAACGGAGAACTAAGCCGGCGACTGGCTACTCCTTCACCGCAATCCCCAGCGTCTTCATCTTCCGATACAGATGTGACCGCTCCAGCCCCAGCACCTCGGCCGTCCGGCTCACGTTGCCGTGATTGTCGTCGAGCTTCTTCAGGATGTAATCGCGCTCATACGCAGCGCGGGCCTGGTGCAGCGTGGAAAATTCGGCCGGCGCCGCGCGGCCGCCGCCATCGCGATACACCAGCGGCGGCAGATGCTTGCGGTCGAGCCTGGCCGCCGCCGGATTCATGATCACCATGCGCTCGATGACGTTGCGCAACTCGCGCACGTTCCCCGGCCACGAGTAGCGCATCAGCGCTTCCACCGCGTCGTCGGAGATCTCGCGCGTGCGCCGGCTGTAGGAACTGGAGAACTCCTTCAGAAAGTGGCGCGCCAGCAGCGGAATGTCCTCTTTGCGCTCACGCAGGGGCGGGACGAAGAACGGAATCACGTTCAGCCGATAGAACAGGTCTTCGCGAAAATTTCCGCGCGAAATTTCTTCCTCCAGGTTTTTGTTCGTCGCCGCAATCACGCGCGCATCCACGGTGATTGCCTCATCGCCGCCCACGCGCTCAAAACGCTGCTCGTCGAGGGTGCGCAGCACCTTCGACTGCGTCTTCAGGCTCATGTCGCCCACTTCGTCGAGGAAGAGGGTGCCGCCGTCGGCCTTCTGGAATTTGCCGTCCTTGTCGGACGCGGCGCCGGCGAACGAACCCGCCCGATGTCCGAACAACTCGCTCTCGATGAAATCTTCCGGGATCGCCGCGCAGTTCACCTTCACGAACATCGCTTCCTTGCGCAGGCTCTGCTGATGGATGGCGCGCGCCACCAGCTCTTTGCCCGTGCCCGACTCGCCGAAGATGAGCACGCGCCCGTTCGTCGGCGCCATCAAGCCGATCTGCTGGCGCAGCGCCTTGACCGGGACGCTCTCGCCCACCAGCACGCTGCGCGCCAGCACCAGCCGCTTCAGCTCGCGGTTCTCCACGCGCAGCCGGTGCGCCTCGACCGCGTTCTTTACCACGATCAGCGTCTTTTCCAGCAACAGCGGTTTTTCCAGGAAGTCGAAGGCGCCCAGCTTGGTCGCGCGCACCGCCGTCTCGATCGTTCCGTGCCCGGAGATGATCACCACCTCGGGATGCTCCGGGTCCTCCTTGATTTTCTCCAGCGTCTCCAGGCCGTCCATGCCGGGCAGCCAGATGTCGAGCAGCACCACGTCGAAGGTGCTGCGGCGCAGCGTGTCCATGCAGGCCTCGCCGCTCTCGACGTCGGCCACCTTGTAGCCTTCGTCTTCCAGCACGCCGCGCAGCGACTCGCGGATGCTCGCTTCGTCGTCAACGATCAGGAGGTTATGCATGGGCCTCGACGAGCGCCGATTCGGTGGCCACCGGCAGCTCCACGATGAAGCGCGCGCCCACCGGCGAATTCTCTTCCACGCGAATGGACCCGCGATGCTCCTCCACGATGCGGCTCACAATCGCAAGCCCGAGTCCCGTGCCGCGGCGTTTGGTGGAGAAGTACGGCAGGAAAAGTTTTTCCTTCAGTTCGCGGCTCACGCCGTGACCCGTGTCGGCCACGATGATTTCCACCGCGTCACGGCTGGAGAGCAGCGTCGTCTGTATGTGGATTTCGCGCAGCAGCGAGTCCTGCATCGCCTCGGCGGCGTTGTCCACCAGGTTGGCGATGGCGCGCTTCATCGCTTCCGGATCGGCCAAGACCCGCGGCAGATCGGCGGCCAGGTGCCGCTCCACGCGGATGCCGTCGAGCCGTCCATCGAACAAGGCCAGCGCGCTCTCCACGATTCCGTTGATGTTCGCCGGCTGCGGCTGCGCGTTCGGGAAGCGCGCCAGCGTGGAGAACTCGTCCACCAGGGTGCGCACCGTCTCCACCGCGCCGGCAATCGTTTCGGCGCATCCCTGCACGATGGCCAGCGCCTGCGGCTCGGGATTGGCGCGCTGCAAGTGGCGGCGGATGCGCTCCGCCGAAAGCGCAATCGGCGTGAGCGGGTTCTTGATCTCGTGCGCCACGCGCCGCGCTACTTCGCGCCACGCCGCCTGCTTCTGCGCCTTGAGCACGTCGGAGAGATCTTCGAACACGACCACGTAGCCGAGCCGCTGCGCCCCATGCTTCAGCGCCGCGGCGGTCACGGCCACGCTCAGTTGGGCGCGCGGCGTCGCGATCTCCATCTGGCTGGTGTTCGCGCCCATGCGCTCGGACTTGCGCAGCAGGTGCTCCAGGTCGGCCGCCACGTCGCGCGAGAAGACGTCATCCAGTCCCGCGCCCACCGGGACCTCGCCCGCGCCGGCAAACATGCGCGCGAACGCGTTGTTCACGTGGGTCACGCGCCGCCGGGCGTCCAGCGACAGCACGCCCGAAGGAATGCTCTCCAGGATGGTTTCGATCTGCCGCCGCCGCTGCTCCAGTTGCGCGTTGGCATCGGCCAGGTCGCGCGAGGAAGCTTCGATCTGCTTGCGGTTCGACTCCAGCTCCGCGGCCATCGCGTTGAAACTCGCCACCAGGTCGCCGAGTTCGTCGGCCGCGGTGAGGTGTACGCGATAGTCGAGCCGCCCCTGCTTCAGTTCTTCCATGGCTTCGGCCAGCGCGGACACCGGCCGCGTGACTTGTTTGCTCAAGAACAGCGCCAGCCACGTCGCCGCAAACAGCACCAGGACGGTCAGCAGCAGCAAATATCCCATGTAGGTGCGCCGCACCGCCTTGCGTTGCGAGGCCAGTTCGGCGTAGCGCTGCTGGCTCTGGTCAATGCGCTCCAGGGTCGCCGTGAATTTTTCCGGCAGCGGCATGGCGACGAGAATCCGGCCGCGATCGCCCACCCCGGCCATCGCCAGCATGTAAGGCGCGCCCGCAATCTGGATGGGCTTGCCGGCGGCGATGTTCTGCCACGGCAGCGCCGCCCGCATCATGGGCCAGGGGCGCGGCGCCTGGAAGCTGGCCTCGGCAATCCAGCGATCGGAGTGCAATGGCGGCAGCGCCCCGTCGCCCGAGGCCAGCAGCGCCAGTGCGAAGCCGCCCTGCAACGTAATCTCGTGCCGGCGGAACTCGTTCATCACGCCGCCGAAGTTGCCCGTCTGGAAAGCCCGCTGCGTGTCGGCCGCCGCCGCAATGGAGCGCGACTCGCTGCGCGCATTTTCCGCCGCGTACCCGGCCAGCAGGCGGGCAACGTCCGCCGAATCGGCGCGCACTTCTTCCACCGGCTGCGAAAACCAGCGCTCGATGGAGCGGTTCATCAGCCCGTAGGCAAACAGGTAAAGGAAGAGCACCGGGGTAGTCGAAATCACCAGCGCGCCCACCACCATGCGCGTGCGGAACTTCGAGCCCAGCACGCCCACCCGCCGCTCCAGAAATACCTTCAGCAGGTTGCGGACGAGGATGAATCCCAGCGTGACCAGCAGCAGGAAGATCAGCGACGAGAGCGCCGCCAGTACCAGCGTCTCCTCGCTGCTGTTCGGTCGCAGGAAGCTCAGGTTGAACGCCGTCTGCGAAAACACCACCGCAAACAGCACCGCCGTGCCGATGATCAGCCCCAGCAGAAACCGCTTCCGCTGCTGCCCGGGCGGCGACATGGTGTTGTCAGACACGGTACTCAGTGTCTCAATTATAGGGAAAACTGTGGCGGAAACGACACAGTTGATGCATCGGGCGATCTGGTTGAATGGGTGATCGGGTGATTACGAACTGCGTGGCGCGCACGCCCTCGTCCGCGTGCTCGCGCCATCACGACTCTTCACGACGTAGCGGCGGGCGCCCTCGCCCGCCGGCACGCCACCCCGGACCGTGTGGACGCGGGCGACCTCGCCCGCGCGGCCACGCCACCATTGCACATTAGCTTGAGAGCGAGCTCAAAAACGATCCCCGCCGTCTGCGGCCGAAGCACTAGACTATGCGCAACGATCAGACCTTTGCTGAACATTCAGAGGTTCTGCCGGTAGCGGCGCAGTCCATTGGCTGCGGATGGGCACGCCTTTACCCGTGCAAGGACGGCTCGGACATCGTGCGCCGCATGCTCCACCTCTGAGATAATCTGCGCGCCCATGTCCGCGCCCGACACCCCCGCCGTTCCCACGCAGGACGAGCGCACCATGGCGCTGCTGGCGCACGTGCTTCAGATGGTGGGCGGGTTCCTGCCGGCGCTGATTATCTTCTTCATCCGCGACAAGTCGCGCTTTGTCAGGTTCCACGCCGTGCAGGTGCTGCTTTATCAGGCGGCGTACCTCCTGTTCATGGTGTTGTTCATCATCGTGTGGATTGGGAGCATCGTCGGCCTTGCCGCCACCCAGGCGCAATCCCACGGACAGCCGCCAGCGTGGTTCTTCCTGCTCTTTCCGCTCATCTGGATCGGTTTCTTCCTGGCGTGGATCACGACCCTGGTCCTTTCCATCATGTACGGCGTCAAGGCCAGCCGGGGTGAGTGGGCGGCTTATCCGGTGGTCGGCGGCTGGGCGCGCCGCATGCTCCACCTCTGAGATAATCTTCGGTTCGCATCCACGAAGACAGGGACCCAAGACTGCAGCCTGACCTGAACAACTTCGCCGCTCTCATCCGCGCGGGCGACCCCCGGGCGCTGGCGCGCGCCATCAGCGTGGTGGAAGACCGCGCGCCCGGATGGCAGCGCCTGCTCGGCGCCCTGTTCCCGCACACCGGACGCGCCCGCATCCTGGGACTCACCGGCGCGCCCGGCGCCGGCAAGAGCACGCTGGTGGACCAGCTCGCGCGCGTCTATCGTGCGCAGGGCAAGACGCTCGGCGTCATTGCTGTTGACCCCACAAGCCCGTTCTCCGGCGGGGCCATTCTCGGTGACCGCATTCGCATGCAGTCGCACCACGCCGACGCCGGCGTCTATGTGCGCTCGATGGCCACGCGCGGGTCGTTGGGAGGACTGGCAAGCGCCACGGCGGACGTCGCCTCGGTCCTGGACGCCGCCGGCCGCGACCCGGTCTTGATCGAGACCGTCGGCGTCGGCCAGGACGAAGTCGACATCGTGCGCCTGGCCGACGTCACCGTCGTCATCCTCGTCCCCGGCATGGGCGACGACGTGCAGACCATCAAGGCCGGCATCATGGAGATTGCCGACGTCTTCGTCATCAACAAGAGCGACCGCGAGGGCGCCGAGCGGGTGGAGCGCGAAATCCGCGCCATGCAGGCGCTGGCCCCGCGCGCCGACCAGTGGACGCCGCCGGTCGTCAAGACCGTGGCCACCGAAGCCAAAGGCATTCCCGAACTCGCCGCCGCGATTGCGAAGTACGAGGATTTCCTCAAGCGCAGCGGGCAGGCCGCCGCCAAAAAGCAGCAGAACTGGCGCGGCCGCCTGGTGGAGATGCTGCGCGAAGCGCTGGTCGAGCGCGTCCGCCGCGAAGTGGGCGACGAGCAGCTCGCCCGCTACGCCGCCGAAGTCGCCGAGCACCGCCGCGATCCGTACGCGCTGGTGGAAGAGCTGGCGGGAGAGATGAAACGCGAGCGCGTGCGCAGGTAAGATTGCCGAATTGCGGAACTGCCGAATTGTAGGCAAGCTCAAACGAAGGGTTTCAATTCGGCAATTCGGCAGCTCTGCAATTCGGCAATTGGGCCATGGCAATCATTGACCATCTCGGCATCGCCGTCCGCTCGCTCGAGCGCTCCAAACGCTTCTACCAATTGCTTGGGCTCGAGGTCGTGGGCGAGGAGACCATCGAGCACGAGCGCGTAAAGATCGCGATGGTGCCGCTGGGCGAGTCGCGCATCGAACTGCTCGAGCCCACGCACCCCGATTCGCCCGTCGGCCGGTTCCTGGAAAAACGGGGGGAGGGCCTGCACCACGTCGCGCTGCGCGTCGCGGACCTTTCCGCCACCGTCGAAAAACTCAAGCAGCAGGGCACACGCCTCATCTCCGACGAAATCAAGGTCGGCGCCGGCGGACATCTGTATGTCTTCGTGCACCCATCGTCAGCCGGCGGCGTGCTGCTGGAGCTGTGCGAAGAGCCGCCGGGCGGAGTGTGAAAAGCAGCACTCAGCAGTCAGCAACTCAGCATTCAGCCCATGCGCAGCTTTTTCGACCGCGCAAAATGTCGCTCGAATGTTGAAGGGCTGAATTCTGATTGCTGAGTGCTGATTGCTGATTGCTAGCTCATGCTGATTCTCTCCATTGACACCACCGGCCGCGCCGGCGCCGTTGCCCTGGCCCGCGGCGATGCGTCTGCCTGCGAGATCATCGCCTCGTCGCCGCTCGAAGGCGGCACTTACTCGGCACAACTGGCGCCCACGATCGCGGCGCTGCTGGAGCGCAACCGCCTGAAGCTGGCCGGCCTCAACGGCATCGCCGTCGCGCACGGCCCCGGTTCGTTCACCGGGCTGCGCGTCGGTCTCGCCGCCGTCAAAGCGCTGGCGGAAATCATTCGCGTTCCGATCGCAGCCGTTTCGCTGCTCGAAGCGCTGGCGCTTGCGGCGCAGCGCCGCGCCGCCGAACCGGGCGTCTATTCGCAGATCATGGCCGCGCTCGATGCGGGACGCAGCGAGTTCTATGTCGCCGAGTATCGCGTGCACGGCAACCGCGCCGAGCTGCAGCGCCAGTTCGTGGCGCACTGCGAGGAGTTCATCGCGGCCGTTCGCGGCCAGGCCCGCGCCGGCGCCGGCCCGGTGGTCACGCCCGACGACGCGGTCGCGCAGGCCGCCGGCACGGCCGGCCTCCACCTCGAGCGCGTTCCGCGCCCAAGCGTCGCCGACGTCGCCCGCATCGGCCTGCGCAAGCTCGCCGCCGGCGAAACCGTCAGCGCCGCCGATCTCGACGCCGAGTACATCCGCCGGTCGGATGCGGAAATTTTCGCGAAGCCGTGATTTCCCTGGCGGCCTTCGCGTGCACTTCGTGTCCTTTTAGATGAATGTCCGCCCCGCCACCATCGAAGACGTTCCCGCCATGCGCGGCCTCGCCGAAGCCGCGCCCGAAGCTGCGCAGTGGAGCGCGGCCGAATGGGAGCGGCTCCACGATCCTGAGTCGGCGCAGCGGCTGGCGCTGGTCGCCGAACACGAAGGCGACGTCATCGGCTTCGTCGTTCTGCGCACGCTCGCCGGCGACTGGGAGCTGGAGAACATCGCGGTCGCACTCGCCGCGCGAAGGCGTGGAGCAGGGAAGCGGCTGATCGCCGCAGCGCTCGCGCTCGCCCGCGAATCCCGCGCCCGGAGCGTGTTTCTCGAGGTCCGCGAATCGAACGCCGCGGCGCGCGCGCTGTACGAGTCCGCCGGCTTCCGCCCCGCCGGCCGCCGCCCCGGCTACTATGCCGCCCCGCGCGAAGACGCCATCGTTTACAAACTGCTAACGCGCGCCAGCGCTGACCGATAACCAATTCAGCAGCTCGCAAAATCCGTTGAAGGTACCCCGGCCGTGTGATAGCGTTTACCTCACTTAGGAGGTTGGTGGATGGCTTCTGCTGAACTCCGCAGCCAACTCCTGGCAAGCAACGACGAATTTCGCCGCCTCGTCCAGGAGCACTCCCAATACTCACAACGCCTCGAATCCCTGATCCAGAAGCGGTACTTATCCGAAGACGAAAAACTGGAGGAAGTCCGGCTCAAGAAGCTCAAACTGCGCCTGAAAGACGAAATGGAGCGGATTGAGCTCAAGTATCGCCAGACGAACCAGGTCGCCTGAAGACTTTCCGAATCGAAGGTAAGAAGAAGAGACGCCGCTGCGCGTCTCTTTTTTCTTTGTTCTCCGTAATCACATCTTGACCACCGCGGCGCCGGCAACGCCGTCGTGCTTCAGGGCGTTCAGCGCCTCGTTGATCTGGGTAAGGCGGAATTGCTGCACCGCGGTCACCACGGGAATTTTCGCGGCCTCGGCGAGGAAGTCGCGCCCGTCTTCGCGCGTGTTGTTGGCCACGCTGCGGATCGAGCGCTCCTGGTAGAGGCTGGCGTAGGGCAACGCCGGGATGTCGCTCATGTGGATCCCGCCCAGCACGAGCCTGCCGCCTTTTTTCAGCGCCGTGAGCGCCGGCGGGACCAGGTCCCCGGCGGGCGCGAAGATGATGGAAGCGTCCAGGTGCGCCGGCGGCAGCGCCCTGGCGTCGCCCACCCAGGCCGCGCCCAGCCGCAGCGCCAGCTCGCGGTGCTTCTCGTCGCGCGTCGAAACGTACACCGCCGCGCCGCGGCCCCGCGCCACCTGGATGCACACGTGCCCCGCCGCGCCGAATCCGTAAATTCCCAGTTTGCTTCCGGCGCCGATATCGGCCAGGCGCAGGCAGCGGAACCCAATGATGCCGGCGCACAACAGCGGCGCGGCCTGCACGTCGGTAAATTGTGCGGGCAGCGGATAGACGAACTCCTCTTCCGCCACCGTGTACTCGGCAAAGCCGCCGTTCACCGTGTAGCCGGTGAACTCCGGCGCGTCGCAAAGGTTCTCGCGGCCGCTCCGGCAATACCGGCACACGCCATCGGTGCGGTGCAGCCAGGCAACGCCTACCCGCGCCCCCGGCGCGAACCGGTTTGCTCCCGGACCGGCAGCGTCCACCGTGCCCACGATCTGGTGCCCGGGAATGATTTCCGCGCGACGGGGCGGCAGCTCTCCTTCCACCACGTGCAGGTCGGTGCGGCACACCGCGCACGCGCTGACCCGCACGCGGACCTGCCCGGGTCCCGGCTCCGGCACCGGCACCTGCCGCACCTGGAGCGGATTGCTCTCCACCGCAGCCGGCGCTGGCAACACCGCGGCCAACATGGCATTCACAATTATCTCGCGCTGCGCACCGCGTTCCGGAATTGTGCAATAACCGGTCAGCGATTCACCCGATATAATCGAAGCCGGGAATGGTCCGCGACGGCATCTACTACGGGGTTGGCATGGCGCTGGCGGCGCTCCTTTTGGGGTGGCTGGCAGGGCCGTGGTACGCCGTGCCGGCGCTGGCCGCGGCGGCATTTTTCATGTGGTTCTTTCGCGACCCTGAGCGCGCCGTTCCCGCCGAAGCCGGCGCCGTGGTCTCGCCCGCCGACGGCAAAGTCACCGACGTTTCCACCGTGCAGGTCGGCGGACAATCCCGCCACCGCATCAGCATCTTTCTCAGCGTCTTCGACGTCCACGTAAACCGCTCGCCCATTTCCGGCGTGGTACGGCATGTGGAGTACCGTCGCGGCAAGTTCGGCAATGCCATGGGCGCCATTTCCGCCGAAGAAAACGAGCAGAACATCGTCACCGTCGAAGGCGAAGGCCAGACCGTGGTCTTCAAGCAGATCGCAGGGCTGCTGGCGCGCCGCATCGTATTCACGCCGCGGGTGGGCGATCAGCTCGCGCGCGGCCAGCGCGTTGGCATGATCAAGTTCGGCTCGCGCGTTGACGTCATCCTCGGCCCCGGCGTCACGCCCGGTGTGGCCGTCGGCCAGCGCGTGCGCGGCGGAGCGAGCATCCTGGGACAGGCGCAGGCGCCGGGTTCGCAGCCGCGGCCGCAGTCTGACCGCGTGCCCGCCGGAGCGCGCGCGTGAACGCCCCCTCCAGCAGTTGGCCGGGCGACGACGTGCGCCGCCGCCGCCGCCTCCGCAAGGGCATGTATCTGCTGCCTTCGCTGTTCACCACCGCCAACATCGCCGCGGGATTTTATGCTCTCTCGCAGGCCATTCAGGGCAGCGCCACCGAGCCGTGGCACTTCGACTGGTCGGCCAAGGCGATCGGCTTCGCCATCCTGTTCGACGGCCTCGACGGCCGCATCGCGCGCATGACCAACACCACCAGCGACTTCGGCAAGCAGCTCGATTCGCTTGCCGACGTGATCACCTTTGGCGTCGCGCCCGCCATGCTCGCCTGGTTGTGGGGCTTCCGCATGCTGCCCGCCATGGCGCAGCCGGACCTGCGTGTGCGGCTCGTCCAGATCGGCGTCATCGCCTGCTTCATGTTTCTGATGGCAGGCGCCAGCCGCCTGGCGCGCTTCAACATTCAGCTCAACCCGCAGCCCTCGAATCCCGGGCGTCCCGGCCGCAAGTATTTCGTCGGCATGCCCATCCCGGCAGGCGCGGGCGCTATCGCCGCCGCCGTCCACTTCTGGAACGGCGTGCCGCTCGACACCTGGTGGTGGGCCGCCGTCTGGACCGCATTCGTTGTCGCGCTCAGCTTCCTCATGGTCAGCACCTGGCGCTTTTACAGCTTCAAAGACATTGACCTGCGCGCGCGCCACCCGTTCTATAGAATCCTTCTCATCGGATTGCTGATCGGCGGCATCTGGTACTTTTCGACGTTCGTGCTGTTCTTCCTGGCGCTGACCTACATGCTGTCCGGCGTGTTCGCGCGGCTGGCGTATGTGCTTCGTCGCCGCCAGGCCGCGCCGGCGGCCTACGAGGAAGCCAGCGAGATGCGCTGATGGCCGTCCCCAAGCCCAAATCCGGACCGCCGCGCGCCGACGACATGGCGCGTTGGGACGCGCTCCGCCGCGTGGCCATCGTCGGCGCCGCCACCCTCAAGGGCAAGGAGCTGAAAGACGTCCTCGAGGAGCGCAAATTTCCCGCGATGGACGTCCGCCTGCTCGACGACGACGAGTCGCTCGGCCAGCTCGATGCCGTCGGCGACGAAGCCACCTTCATCCAGAGCGTCCAGCCCGAGCAGTTCGAGCACGTGGACTTCACCTTCTTCGCTTCCGAAGCGCCTTTCACCGCCTCCCATTGGAAGATGGCGCGCGACGCCGGCAGCGTGGTCATCGACATGTCCTACGCGCTCGAAGACGAGCCCGGCGCGGCCATTCGCTCACCCTGGGTGGAGCGCGAGCTGGGCCGGACTGCGCACGCCAACTCAAACATCGTGCTCGTCGCGCATCCCGCGTCCATCGTGCTCGCCATGCTGCTGGCGCGCGCACAAAAGGCTGCCGCGCTGAAGTCCGCCGTCTCGGTCATCTTCGAGCCCGCCAGCGAGCAGGGACGACGCGGCATGGACGAGCTCCACCAGCAGACCGTGAACCTGCTTTCTTTCCAGGAGCTGCCCAAGGCGGTGTTCGACGCGCAGGTTGCCTTCAACCTTCTCGGGCGCTACGGGAGCGAATCGGCGCGCAGCCTGGAATCCGTGGAAAAGCGCGTCCTGCGCCACCTGGCCGAGATCACCCGCGGCGAGTCATCCGGGCAGCCCGCCCGCCTTCCTGTGCCTTCGCTGATGCTGCTGCAAGGTCCGACCTTCCACTCGCACGCGCTCTCCGTTTACATTGAGCTGGAAAACGCCGTCTCGGCGGGCGATTTTGCGCAGGCGCTGGCGGGCGAGCACGTGCGCCTGGCGCGCCTCAGCGAAGACGCGCCCACCAACGTCGCCGCCGCGGGACAGAACGACATCCTCGTCGCGGTGCGCCGCGATCCGCAGCGCGCCGCGGGATGGTGGCTGTGGGCGGCGGCCGACAATCTGAAGATTTCGGCGCTCACCGCCGCCGAGTGCGCCGAAACCAGCACCGCGCCGCCGCCGAAGACGCGCATTCAGTAGAGACGTGGCTTGCTACGTCTCGGCATTTAGCACCTGGCATTTGGCCCCTGACGGCCCTGCTCGGACCTCGACGGCCAAATGCTAAGTGCTAAGTGCCAACTGCCGCACAACACCGAGCGTCGCCAACCGTGTGCCTTGTCTTGACCGCGCTGCTGCTCGGGGCCACCGGCTGCGGCTACCACACCGCCGGCCACGCCGTCCGCATTCCCGAGAGCATTCACACCATCGCCGTGCCGGCCTTCACCAATCGCACGCACACCTACAAGGTCGAGCAGACGCTCACCGCCGCCGTGGTGCGCGAGTTCAGCAGCCGCACGCCGTACCGCGTGGTCAGCGATCCCGGCGCCGATGCCGACGCCGTGCTGAACGGCAACGTCATCGCCGTCTCTGCCTCGCCTCTCACCTTCGACTCGACCACCGGCCGCGCTTCGAGCATGCTCGTCACCGTCGCCATTGACGTGCGCCTGGTGGACCGCAAGGGCGCCATCCTCTACCAGAACCCGAACTACATTTTTCGCGACGAGTACCAGGTGTCGCGCGAAATCTCCAGCTTCTTCGAGGAGCAGTCACCCGCGCTCGACCGCCTGGCGCGCGACTTCTCCCGCACGCTGGTGAGCAACATCCTGGAGGCGTACTGATGCCGCGTGCCTTCTCGCCGTCGGAAAAGTTCGAGTCCGACGTCAAGGCCCGCAAGCTGCGCCCCGCCTACGTCCTCATCGGCGACGAAGCCTTCTTCCGCCGCCGCTGCCGCGACGCCATCCTCCAGCACCTGGTCCCGCCCGACCTGCGCGAGTTCAGCGTTTACGAGTTCGAACTCGGCGAAACCAGCCTCCACGAAATCCTCGACCGCGCCCGAACGCCCTCGCTGATGGCGCCGTTCCAGGTGTTCTTCATCCGCGGCGTGAAGTCGCTCTACACCCGCGGCTCGCACGAGGCGGAGTTCGACGCCATCGCCGAATACGTGAAGGACCCCAACCCCGACGCCATGCTGGTCTTCATCGCCGACCACATTTCCATTCCCGCCGACGCCCGCCGCATGGAGCTGAGCGACCGCGACCGCTACGAGCGCATCCGCGAGACGCTCGGCGAATGCTGCGGCATGGTGGAACTGGCGCGCGTCGAGGACGCGGAAGCCGTGCGCTGGGCGCTGGAGACGGCGCAAGCCGCCGGCGTCAAGCTCGAGCCAGACGCCGCCCGCGAACTGGTGGACGCCCTCGGCAGCGACATGATGATGATCGCCTCCGAGCTGGAAAAACTCATGCTCTACGCCGGCGAGCGCAAGCGCGTCACCCTGGGCGACGTGGAAACGCTCGTCCTCGCCGCCAAGCAGCGCTCGCTCTACGAGCTCACCGACGCGATCTCGGCGAAAGACCGCGTCCGTGCCCTGGCCACGCTGGACGCGATCCTCAGCAGCGGCGACGGCGACGAAGCCGCCATCGGCCACCTCTACATGCTGGCCAAGACCTTCCGCCAGATGCTGGTCATCAGCGAGCGCAACGTGCGCGACTCGCGCATGCTCTACCAGGCGATGTGGCAGGGCTTCCGCGTGCCGCCCTTCGCCGCTGACGACGTGATTCGCCAGGCCCGCCGCTACAAGTCGCGCCGCGAACTGACCCGCGCCCTGCGCCTCATCGCCCGCGCCGACCTGCGGCTCCGCTCCAGCCCGCCCAGCCGCCGCCTGGTCCTGGAAAACCTGGTCCTCGCCCTCGCCTCCGAACCCGCCACGCCCGCCGGGGCGGTGTGGCAGCAGGAGGAGCTGAGCGTGTGATACAGCGCTGCTGGCTGCCGGCTTCCAGCTGCTGGCTGTTGCGTGCTCGCACCGTCAGCGCCAAGCGACCACCGCTATTTACCTCGTCCGGATTGCTTCTGCCGGCTCCGGTCGTGGGTTTGGCCAGCAGCTGGCAGCCAGCAGCGATTTCCCGTTGTCAGAGTCTCTGCCGTCGGTGAGAATACCTGTTCTCCCAGGGGAGCAGAGGGCCAGCCAATGTGCCGAGTGCGGGCAGTCGCCGTCGCAGTTGGGCTAGTTGTGTGTGCGTTCGCCGCCCAGCGGGCGCAGGCCGACTGCAAAGTCCAGGCCGTCACCTTCCTCAAGAGCAACTTCTTTATCGCCGATGACACGGCCAACAATCCCAACGTGGGCCTGGTCTTCACGCCCGCGCCCAATGTAGCCGGCAACTCCATTGGTCTTCCGATTTCGGCCGAAGGCCTGACCGAGCGCGTCGCCGATCTTCTGATTTACGACGACGGCGTGGCGCCCTCCTGCTTCCAGCCCGGCCAGACGATCACGCTCACCTACAACGCGCGCATTACCATTCCGGCTGTCACCGATCTCGACGTGAATCTCGGCGCCGTTCTGGATATCTATGACAGTTGCCAGTTTCATCCCGGCCAGGGCTCATGTCCCCCGGTCGGCCCGCCGTTTTCCGTCTTCAGTACGACCACCGTCGCCAACGCCACCAACGGCAATCCGCAAACGATCATCAGCCTCGCCATCGGCACGTTCGGTGGATTGCCCGGCGGAAGCCCTGGAGACCTGACCACGGGCCTGGAAGGCTCCGCCATTCGCATTCGCAACCTGCGCGCCGATGCCACCTTGCTCGCGGGGCCGGGAGGCCTGCCGACCTCACCGGGCATCTTTGCGCGCATTTCCGCCACTCAGGGAGCGCTCAACGGCACGCCCGCCGCGGTCATCGTCGGCGACGTCAAGCCCATCATCGCCTTCGGCGCCGGGCTCAGGTTTTCCGGCACGGGACTGCAGAACGCCAACGCCACGCTCGCCAACCCGGCGCAGTTCGGATTCGCGGAAAACTTCGGCGCCGCGTTTCGCCTGCCCTCCAACACCGGCGTGATCGCTGACATCCCAGACGGCGCCACCAGTCTCGTCTTCCGCGCCGATTCGGTTCCGCCCGGCGTCACCATCACGTTCCCCGGCAGCATGAGCACGTCGGCGCAGCCCGGACTGCTGCCCGGCGCGGGCATCATCTTCACCGCGCGCGGCGGCCAGCCCGCGCCCTGCGTCGGCCCCGGCTCATGCACCGCGGTTTACGACACGACGGCGAACGGCGCCGCCCAAGCCACGCTCATCGTCAACACCGCGCTGCTGCCCGACGACGGCAGCACCGGCAATACACCCGCCATCGGCGTGAAGATTGGCTCGTCCTCGGGCTTCGGCACCGCGAGCATCTCGGCGTTCATTTCGCCCACGGTCACCAAAGCGTTCAACGGCGACGACCAGGCGCAGTTCCCGCTGAACCAGCCGTGTCCATCACCGGTTCCCCCAGGCCAGCAGTGTCCCACCACGCCGCAGTACACCAGCAACACCGTCCCGGCCGGCGGCGCCAGCCGGCAGATTTTCAGCGGGACATGGTTCACGGTGAATTCCGTCGTCCCTGTCGCGGTGGTCACGCCCGCCAGCATCAACTTTGGGACGCAAGTCATCGGCGTTTCCGGCGCGGGCAAGACGGTGACCATCAGCAACGCTGCAAACGCCACCGCGCTGAACATCGCGAGCATCGCCATCGCCGGCGCCAACGCCGCCGAGTTCACTCAAACCAATCCTTGCCCGGCAACGCTCGCGCCGGGAGCGAGTTGCGCCATCAACGTTGTCTTCTCGCCGTTTTCGGCCGGCTCGCGCACGGCCACGCTGGTCATCACCGACGACGCGCCGGGCAGCCCGCACACCGTCGCTCTCACCGGCGTCTCGCTCTCGGCCGCTCCGGTGCCGGTCGTGAACTCGCTCAGCCCGTCGGTCTTGCTGGCCGGCGGCGGCGCGTTTACGCTGACGGTCAACGGCTCGGGATTCGTGACCGGCGCCGTGCTGCGCTGGAACGGAAGCCCGCGGCCTACGACGGTGCTCGGCGAAACACGGCTCACCGCGCAGATCACCGCTGACGATATCGCCACCGCATCTACCGCCGCCATCATCGTATTGAATCCCTCGCCCGGCGGCGGCCCATCGAACCTGGTTAGCCTGCAGATCCTCCCAGGCCCCGTGCCCACCACGCCGTTTGTGGCCATCGTGCCTCATATCGTGAAGGGCGGGGGATTCGTGACCAAGATCACCATCGTCAACCTCAGCGTGAACAACAACACGCTGAGCATCAATACCATCGACCAGTCGGGAACGCTGCTGGAAGCCAGCAACGTTGGCCTCGCGGGCTCAGGCAGCATGCGCATTGTCACGTCGGAGCAGGAGCGCTTCGGCCCCACCATCATTCGCTGGATGGCGATCGGATCGCAGGCGCCAATCGCTGTGAATGTGTTCTTCGAAATCAGTTTGGGCGGCGGCCCGCCGGCCATCGTCAACACAGTCGGCTTTAACGACCCGCCGCAGCTCACCGAGTTCACGCTGCCGGTGGAGTTTGAGCCCAAGCCGGCCAACGCCAACATCGGACGCACCGTTGGCCTGGCGCTCGCCAACGTCTCCGGACAGACGAACACGGTGACGATGAAGCTGGTCGACCCGAACGGCGCCACCGTCGCCGCCAGGACGCTCACCATCGGCGCCTACTCGCAGACGGCGGTTGATCTGGCTGCGCCCGATTTGTTCGGGCCCGTGCTCCCCAACGCAAACTTTGTCGGCACGATGATCATCAGCGCGACGGCGCCGGTGTCGGCCGTGGCCCTGCTCGACGACTTCGGCCCGTTCTCGGCCATTCCGGTGATCAAAGGGAAACCGCAATAGGAACGCTGTCGCCTTTCCGCTCTCCGCCAAAACAACGCGCGAGGGCGCCCCACGTTCGGCCGCGTTCTTGGCGGCGCGAACGCGGGGTAACGACCGTTCAGTTCTCCAAAGAGCGGGACAAAAAGTAAAAACGGCAGGTCGCAAGGCCTGCCGCAACGGGAAACTCGGAACCTGAAACTTTGAAGCTGCTTTACTTGGCTGCCAGCTTGTTCAGCCGCGCGCTGAGGCGCGCCTTGTAGCGCGACGCGGTGTTCTTGTGCAGAACGCCCTTGCTGGCCGACTTATCGATCACCGACACCACCCCGCCAAACGCCTGCCGTGCCTGCTCCAGGTTGCCGGCGTTGAGGGCGTCACGCAGCCGGCGGAGCGCGGTGCGCAGCCGCGAGGCGTGGGCCCGGTTGCGGACGGTACGAACTTCTGTCTGGCGCGCTCGCTTGAGCGCCGAAAAATGATTTGCCATTTCTGCTGATCTTCCTAAGTCTTTGAGCTGATTGACCGAACCGACTTATTCTACGTGAGAGCAGATGCCGCGGTCAAACCGCAGTTTCCAGCTTCCGGCTGCTTCCCGGCGCCCGCCGCGCACATCTAATTCAATCAGGTGGGGTATTCGCGACGGTTAACGTCCTCATGTTGACTGGCCAACCTGGTAGAGGTAGGCTACGCCCAATGTTTGTTGCTTCTGCCGAAGCGACCCGTCGGCGCCCACCTTCTCATTACCATCCCAACCCCGGATCGTGCGCGCGTTCGTGCCATTGTGTTTTTGCCCCGGAGGCGGCCCCAAGAGCTTAGATGAAGAAGAACATTGAGATCACTCCCAACATCGAGACCCTGTTCGGCACTCGTGATGAAAACCTGCACCTGCTGGAAGACGGCCTGAAGGTCTCCATCGCCCTGAAGTCCGACTCGGTTGAGATCGAAGGCGCCGCCCGCGACGTGGCCCGCGCCGAGCAGGTTTTCTCCGACTACGACCACCTCCAGCGCTCCGGCTACAGCTTCACCAACGGTGATCTCGGCTCCATGCTGCGCATTCTCACCTCCGACGCGAACGCCACCCTGCGCGGACTCGCCGAAGCGGGACGCCAGCGCGCCGTCGGCAAACGCAGCATCCAGCCCAAGGGCATCAACCAGCGGCGGTACCTGGAGGCCATCGAGAAGAACGACATGGTCTTCGGCATCGGCCCGGCCGGCACCGGCAAGACCTACCTCGCCGTCGCCATGGCGCTGGCCGCGCTCGCCGCCAAGCGCGTGAACCGCATCGTGCTGGCCCGCCCGGCGGTCGAGGCCGGCGAGCGCCTGGGCTTTTTGCCCGGCACGCTCCAGGAAAAAGTCGATCCTTACCTGCGCCCGCTCTACGACGCGCTCTACGACATGATGGATCCCGAGAAGGTGGACCGCTACTTCGAGAAGAACATCATCGAGGTCGCGCCCATCGCCTTCATGCGCGGACGCACGCTGAACGACGCCTTCATCATCCTCGACGAGGCGCAGAACACCACCACCGAGCAGATGAAGATGTTCGTCACCCGCCTGGGCTTCAACGCCAAAGCGGTCATCACCGGCGACATCACGCAGATCGATCTGCCCGACCGCCGCCGCAGCGGGCTGCTGGAAGCCATCGACGTGCTCAAAAGCGTCGAAGGTCTCGTCTTCTGCTACTTCGATGAGAGCGACGTCGTGCGCCATCACCTAGTGCAGCGCATCATCCGCGCCTATGACGAGCAGAAGCCGAAGCAGGACACGCAAATGTCGCTCGAGTTGAGCGCCGTCAACGGCGCGCCGCCCCAGCAGCCGGCTTCCAGCGAACTCATCTTGCCGGAGAATGGTTTCACTGCGGGCGAGGGGAACGGCCGGTCGAAGCTCCCGGCGGAGGACTAACGCAGTGCGCAATTCCCGCGGGAGGGCAGTTCCTGGGCCCTCCCGTTCCATTTGCAGCGTGATTCTCGAAACCAAACTCGGAGGCATCAGCCGGACCGCCCTTCAGCGCTTCGCCGCGCGGGCACAGCGCGCCGCTGGCGTTCGCGGGCCGGTGAGTGTGCTTGTCACCGGCGGCAGGGAAGTGCGCCGTCTGAATCACAAGTTTCGCGGCAAAGACGAACCGACTGACGTGCTGTCGTTTCCTGCCGAAGACAACGGCGGCGATATCGCCATCTCCGCCGGCATCGCCAGGCGGCAGGGGGCGCGTCTCGGCCATTCCGCCGCCGAGGAAGTGAAGGTCCTCATCCTGCACGGCATGCTGCACCTGGCCGGCCACGATCACGAACGCGACAGCGGCCGGATGGCGCGCCTCGAAGAACGCCTGCGCCGCCGCCTCGGTCTGCCGGTGGCGCTCATCGCGCGCAACCGCGGCGCCGGAGGCCCGGCATGAGCCTCCCCCTCATCCTCACGCTGGTGCTGCTCCTCGGCGTCCTCACCCTCGTCTCCTATGTCGACGGGCTCTACACCGAGATGGGCAAGTTCCTCTCGCGCGAGTTCGAGGAGAACATCGAGATCTTTGAGAAGAACATCGAGCCGCGCCTGGGCGTGGGCCGCAAGCGCGCCGCGCTCAGCATGGCCGCGCTCGCCCAGCTCACCACCGCCGCCATCGCGATCGTGCTCGGCTACGACGTCTTCTACGACGGCGCCTGGCGCGCCGGCGAAATCGTTCAGGCCGCCGTCGCCATCATCCTCATCGTCGTCATCTTCAACCGGCTCGTTCCCTTTGTCCTCTTCACCCGCACCAGCGGCGCCTGGCTGGCTGACTTCATGTGGCCGCTGCGCGCGCTCCTCTGGCTGGCCATGCCGGTCACGCTCGTGCTCGGCTTCTGTCTCTCGGTCGCCTCGCTTACCAAGGAGCACCCGCCCGAGGAGCCGGAAAAGCCCGGCGAAGCCGTGGACGCGCTCATCGAGGCCGGCCGCGAAGAGGGCATTCTGGAGGAAGGCGACCGCCAGCTCATCCAGTCGGTCGTCGAGTTCGGCGACAAGACCGTGCGCGAGGTCATGACGCCGCGCCCCGAGGTCGTCGCCGTTCCCCTCACCACCACCGTCGAGCAGTTCATCGAGCTGCTGCGCGCCAAGCCCTACTCGCGCGTGCCGGTGTACGAAGGCAGCATTGATCACATCAAGGGCCTGGTCTTCGCGCACGACGTGCTGCAGGTCCCCGACGCCGAGGCCCGCACGCGCACCGTCGCCGGCCTCATGCGCCCGGTGCACTTCGTGCCCGAGTCGCAGCGCGTCAGCTCGCTGCTCAAGGAAATGCAGCGCGAAAACATCCACATGTCCATCGTGATCGACGAGTACGGCTCGGTCGCCGGCCTGGTCACCATCGAGGACATGGTCGAAGAAATCGTTGGCGAGATTCGCGACGAGCACGAGGCCAAGGCCGACATCGTCCGCGAGAGCGACCGCAGCTACATCGTCCCCGGCAACATGGACCTGGACCGCCTCAACGAGCTGTTCGGCATCCGCCCCGAAAGTCGCGAAGCCGCCACCGTTGCCGGACTGGTGAACGAGCTGATGGGCCGCATCCCCGGCGTGGGCGAAGTCGTGGAGCACGAAGGCCTGCGCTTCGAAGTCGTCGAGGCCGACACCTGGAAAGTCCAGCGCCTGCGCATCAGCGCCGCGCAGCCCGCCGACAAGAAAGTTCGCGCTTAGTTTTCCCGGAACAAACCTGCGGGCGAGTGCGCGCCGCCGGCGGCGCCGCGCTCCACGATGTCCGCGAAGGGGCGCTCACGGAAGAGGAGCAGTAAACCCGGGGCTCACCACGGGCCTTCGCGGATGACACGGACCAAACTCCGTTGCCTTGTCCGTGTCATCCGTGTTCATCCGTGGTAAGAATTAGTTGTGCCTTTCCGCTCCGGCTTCGTCTCCATCATCGGACGCCCGAACGCCGGCAAATCCACGCTGCTGAACAAGCTCGTCGGCGAAAAAATCGCCATCGTCACCGCCAAGCCGCAGACCACGCGCAACCGCATCCAGGGCTTCGTCAACCTGCCCGCGCAGACCGGCCGCCCGGCCGGTCAAATCATTTTTGTGGACACGCCCGGCGTCCACAAGCCCGAATCCGCGCTGAACAGGAAAATGATGCGGGAGGTCCACGACGCGCTCGAAGGCCGCGACCTCATCTTGCTGATGGTCGACGCCACGCAGCCCTTCGGCCGCGGCGACGAGTTCACGCTTCAGCTGGTGAAGCGCGCCGGCGGCCGCGTCTTCCTGCTGCTCAACAAAGTGGACCTGGTCGAAAAGCCCAAACTGCTGCCCATGATCGAGCAGTACAGCAGGCTCCACGCCTTCGAAGAGATCATTCCCATCTCGGCCCGCACCGGCCAGGGCCTTGACGTGCTTCTCGACAAGGTCGCCCGCGCGCTGCCCGAAGGCCCGCGCTACTTTCCTGCCGACCAGGTCACCGACCAGCCCGAACGCTTCCTCGCCGCCGAAATCGTGCGCGAAAAGGTCCTCATGCTCACCAAGCAGGAGGTCCCCTACGCTGCCACCGTCGGCATCGATCTCTACGAAGAAAAGGACACGCTCACGCACATCGCCGCCACCATCTACGTCGAGCGGCCGGGCCAGAAGGGAATCATCATCGGCAAAGGCGGCGAGATGCTGAAGCGTATCGGCACCGCCGCCCGCCACGAACTCGAGCGCCGCTGCGGCGTGAAGGTTTTCCTGGAACTGTTCGTGAAAGTCCGCGAAGGCTGGCGCGAACAGCGAGGATTTGTCGAAGAGCTGGATTGGCGCTCCCGATCCTAGGCCCCTCCAGTTTCCTTCGCGCCCTGCGTGCGACCTTCGTGTCCTTTGTGTGCTGCTTTTGATACAGCGGCACGACCGCGCTGGCAACCCACGCTGAGTTATCCTTTTCCGCCCATGCGACCTGCTTACAAATGGATTGTGCTGCTCTTGCTGACGACGGTGGTCGCCGCGCAAGCGCGTCCACGTGCGCGCGAGGCGGGAGTGGTGGTTGGGATATTGCCGCCGGGTCCGCTGAACGCGATCACCGATGTGCCCGGCGTGCTGGTGGGGCACGCGACCCTGGTCCGCGGGGAAAACGTCCGCACCGGAGTGACGGCGATCCTGCCCCACGGCGGCAACCTGTTTCGCGAAAAGACGCCCGGCGCGGTGTTCGTCGGGAACGCCTTCGGGAAGCTGATGGGCTCGACGCAGGTGGAGGAGCTGGGCGAGATCGAGACGCCCATCCTGCTGACGTCGACGCTGAACGGGCCGCGCGTCGGCGATGCGCTGATTGACTACATGCTGGCCCTGCCCGGGAACGAGGACGTGAGGAGCATCAATCCGCTGGTGGGCGAGACCAACGATGGATATCTGAACGACATTCGCTCGCGCCCGGTGGGGCGCGAAGACGTGTTCGCGGCGATCAAGGGCGCCAAGCCCGGGCCGGTGGAGGAGGGCGCGGTCGGCGCCGGGACTGGCACGGTCGCCTTCGGGTGGAAGGGCGGGATTGGAACTGCGTCGCGGAAGCTGCCGGAGAAGCTTGGCGGCTGGACGGTGGGCGTGCTGGTGCAAACGAATTTCGGCGGCGTACTCACGATCAATGGCGCGCCCGTGGGGCGGGAGCTGGGGAAGTATTACCTCATGGATGAATTTAGCAGTCGATTGCCGAATTGCGGAAGCGCCGAATTGCCGAATTGCAAACCCGCCAATGCCCGCGCCACCTCCAATTCGGCAATCCCGCAGTTGGGCAATGCCGCACTTGCCGACGGGTCGTGCATGATTGTCGTCGCCACGAACGCGCCGCTGGATGCGCGCAACCTGAAGCGGCTGGCGGCCCGCGCGATCATGGGCATGGCGCGGACGGGAGCGGCGGGATCGAACGGGTCGGGCGACTACGTGATCGCCTTCAGCACGGCGGCGCAGGCGCGCATTCGAGCAGGCGCGCCCGCGGCGGCGGCGCTGGTCAGCAACGACGGCATGTCGCCGCTGTTCCTGGCCGCGATTGAGGCGACCGAAGAGGCGATCTACAACTCGCTGTTCCGCGCGACGACGGTGACCGGCAACGGCCACACGGTGGAGGCGCTGCCCCTGGAGAAGACAATCGAGATTCTGCGGGAGCATCGGGCGCTTGCGAAGTGATTGATTTCGCGAACGTAGGCGCTGTCTACATGGGCGAGCACACAACAGCCTAAAATCAATAACAACTGCTTGAAGTCACGCGCCCAAATCCGCCGCTACTACCACAGGCTTTCCCGCGCCTGGGGGCCGCAGCACTGGTGGCCGGCCGGGTCGCGGTTCGAAGTGATCGTGGGCGCGTACCTCACGCAGAACACGGCGTGGACCAACGTCGAGCGTGCCATGGCCAACCTGCGGCGCGCGCGGGTGCTGAGCCTGGCGGGGATTCGCGCGATTTCCCTGCCCCAGTTGGAGCAACTGGTGCGGCCGGCGGGATATTTTCGCCAGAAGGCGGCGCGGCTGAAGCAGTTCGTCGCGCACCTGGATGCGAACTATGGCGGGTCGCTGCGGCGGATGTGTGCAAGGCCGACGGCGGAGTTGCGCGAAGAGCTGCTGTCACTCAACGGCATTGGTCCGGAGACGGCGGACTCGATCCTGCTGTACGCGGCGAACCATCCCGTGTTCGTGGTCGACGCGTACACGCGGCGATTGGTCGTGCGCCACCGGTTGCTGCCCGAGAAGGCGAGGTACGAGGAGATACGGGCGCTGTTTGAAAGCGCTCTATCGGGCGGCCAGAGTCAAAAGCAGCACACAAGGGACACAAAGGACCACACGAAGGGCGCCAGGGAAGCCCGTGTGCCGGCTGCGCACCCACCCTCGCGCATGAGCACCGCGCGGCGGAGTGAGCTCGCGCAGCGATACAACGAAATGCATGCCCTGATCGTGCAGGTGGGAAAGCATTATTGTCACAAGCGCGGGCCGGAGTGCAGCGGGTGTCCGCTCCACCGGTTCTTGCCTAGCGACTCCGCGTTGCGTCTGCGGAAAGACTAGAAGCCATCTCATAAATGTCTCAGCAGGACCAGAACGCACGCGAGCTGAACCATGCCGAGGAAGTTGGCCGCGTGGTACTCCCAGCGGGTGACCACGCGGCGATAGTTATGCAACCAGGCGAACAAACGCTCGATG
>DASRER010000029.1 GCA_035651995.1 Terriglobales bacterium
GTGCTGGCGCGCCTTGACGCGCGCAGCGCTCACTGCGGCGGCCGTGCCGTAGGCGAACAGTTGTGTGAGCGGGCCCGGATACTCGTGCGCGATCACGCTCGCGATGGACCACGCCGCGGCCGCGTGCTCGGAGGGAAAAGAATTTCCGCCGGAACGGAAGCTGCCGTCGCCATTCCCTTCCAACGGGCGCTCACGCCCGGTGATGGCCTTGCCCAAAGCAGCGAGCGCGTAGGAGTTGACGAAAGCCTGGCCGGCGAGCCAGCCGGTTTCACGCTTTTTGTCGTCGTGCGTGGCCAGCCCCAGGAAGAACAGGCCGCCGCCCACACCCACCAGTGCCCCTACTCCGGCGGTGGAGATGTTGTCGTAGTGGTTGGTCCGCGTAGGCGCGGTGTGGACGTGGCGCGCGAACTGCGCGTCGCTCACCAGCAGCCCGGCCGTGACGCCCGCCAGCGGGATCATCCATGTGAAGTCTTGCAGGCGGGTGTTCAGCGGCGCCGTCCAGATGGCCTTCTGGTCGCGGACGAAGTCGCCGATGATCGGCGCGCGCAGCACGTTGGGCGTGCGCTGCGGTGGCGGAGGGGCGGGCTTCACCCAGCCGCCCGGATCGGCGGACGGCTCGGCGCCGTTGTCTGCCGCCGCGGCCGGCCCGCTCTTGTTCGTTGAAGACGGGGCCTGCCCGTCGGCGGCGACGGCCAGGGCAGGCCGGCAGCCGAGCAGCAACACGAGCGCGCAGGCAGCGATACGACGCATGTTCCAGCCGCCGCGCTAGAAGCTGCTCGCGATCTTGATCGCCACCGCAATCGACGACGCCAGGTTCGCCGTCTGCAGGGCATTACGCCAGGTTGGAGGACCGCCGACGGCCTTTTCCGGGACGACCACGATGTCGCCCGGGCGCAGGCCAGCGCCGCTCCATCCCCCGCTCCACAGGCCGCCGCCACCGCCGCCGACCACGCTGCCATCGGCGCGCAGCACGAACACGCCCTTCTTGTTGGCCAGTTGCGTCGGTCCGCCCGCCTGTTCCACGTACCACTCCGCGGTCTTGCCCGGGCGGTAGGAGATGGCTGTGGGACTGTACACCTGTCCGGACACCATGACGAAGTTTGGCGTCTTGGGGACGATCAGGACGTCACCGGCGCGCACTTCGATGTCGTCGCGCGACCCCTCCCAGCGCTTCATGTCACCGGAGATGTGCACCACCATGCGTCCGGCCGGCGGAGTGGTGCGCAGCCGCTCCAGCGTGGCCTCCCATTGCGCCACCGCGGCGGTCCGCGCCATGTGCTGGTCGTTGTAGTCCAGCGTTGGATCGATGGGCAGGTTCTTCAGCGTGTACTCCTGCGCCTCGATGCGGCGGATCAGGTCCGCGTGCTCTTTTTCCTGGATGTCCCGCACCTGCGCGCGCAGCAGCACCGCGCCATAGGGATACGCGCCAGGGCGGAAGCCGCCGGCTCGCTTCAGCACCGAGCTGAGCCGCTCCCCCTGGCTGATGCCGTATCCGCCGGGATGATTCACTTCGCCCTTGACGGTGATGAAGGCGCCGCGATCGTTCCATCCGCCGAGCTGGCGAACGTTGATGACGTCGCCGTCGCGCAGCGGCAGGTTGGCCTCCGGATCGCCCATCATGGCCTTCGCCAGGTCCAGATTGCGGTGCCCGGATTCGACCTGCTTGCCGCCTTCCACGGTGTAGCGCGACAGATCGGCGCTGCCCGGATCGGCGCCGCGCTTGAGTCCGCCAGCCAGGCGCACGGCCTCGGCCACGGTCATGTTGGGACCCAGCACGTAGCGCCCCGGACGGTCCACCTCGCCCTGCACCACCACCACCGGCGGATCGACCCGGTTGGGATCGCGGTTGATGAACACGCGGTCCTTGGGCTCCAGCACCACGTTGGCCGAGGGATCGCCATTGAGCGCCTTGCGCAGGTTTACGCTCAGGATGTTGATGCGGTTGCCGGCCGTGCGACGGATGACCTGCACGTCGTCGAGCTGCGCGTCAGGCGTGACGCCGCCCGCCAGGTACACGGCATCGCTCACCCGGGTGACGCCGTTGGTGCGATGGTCGCCCGGCTCGCGGACTTCGCCGGTAACGGTGATCACCGGTGGGTCTTCGAAGTCGAAGCGTCCGAAGACGCGCACCGTGTCGAAGGCCTGCAGGGGAATGTCGGCGTCACGATGCGCCAGCGCGTCGCCCAGGTTGAACGAGATCACCTGCGGCGCGAAGTCGGGCGCGTTCAGCCGGATCACTTCGGCGTGCTTCAGGTACGGCTCGGGCAGCAGGTCGCCGTAGGCCTTGATCAAGTCGCTGACCTTCATCCCGTCCTTGAAAGCGTACTTGCCGGGCCGAAAGACGTGGCCGTCCAGGTATACGGTCTTGTCGGTGTAGGGCACGATGGGCGAGATGCGGATCCGGTCGCCATCCTGCACGGTGAAGTTCCGCAACGCCTGGTTCACTTCCTCCTGGTTGTTGTTTTCAGGGATGTCGAGCGACAGCATGCTGCGCTTCTCGTGCGCATCGAGGCGGTCCACGTCAATGTGGCGCAGCGTGCCGGTGGACATCACCCCCCCGGCCAGCTCGAGCACTTCGGCCAGCGACTTCTCATTGTGCAGTTCGTAGATCGCGGGGCGCCGCACCATGCCTTCCACGGTGACCAGCGCGCCCAGCGGCGCCACCGAGATCGTGTCGCCCGGCTGGAAGGTCTTGATGTCGTTGCGGACGCCGTGCAGCAGCACATCGTAAACGTCGAACTCCTGCACCAGCTTGTTGCCGCGCATGTGCCGGAGCACGCGCAGCGAGCCGACATTGCTGGGCCCGCCCGCGGCCCACAGCGCGTTGAGCGGCGTGGAGAGCGAGTTGATGTCGTAGGCGCCAGGTTTCTGCACGTCGCCGGTCACGTAGACGCGCACCGTGCGCAGGCGCGCGAGCGAGATATCGACCTGCACGTCGCGGAATTGCGTGCGCAGCGCTGCCTGCACCTCACGCTGCACTTCCCCGAGATTGCGTCCGGCGACCAGCACCGTGCCCACTTCCGGCAGCGGCAACCGGCCTTCGCGGTCCACCGTGCGTTGCAGGCGCTGCGAAACGCTGCCCCACATCTCGACGTTGAGCTGGTCGCCGGGCCCGAGCGTGTAGTCGGGGCCCACCGGGACGTCCATCGGAAGGTTGTCGAAGTTGCCGGTGTTGTTCAGGAATATTTCGCTCCCGAACCGCTCCAGCTTCGGTTGCCGCTTGGCCACTTGTCCGTACAGGTCGTAGAGCGACGGAATGTCGGCGTATGGATTCGGCAGATGGCGCAGCAGCGGCTGCTCGTTAGGCGGCGAGAGCGGACGGCGGCGCTCGAGTTCAAGCGAGCGGCGATCGAGGCTTGCCGATTCGCGGCTGCCTGACGCGCGCGAGGCGGCGCCTTCGCGTGAAATCGGCGCCGCTGGTCCGCCCGAGAGGCTGCCGCCCAGGCGTCCGCCGAAGCCGCCGGCAAAGGCAGCGGCGATGTCGTCGTCTCCGCCAATGCCGCCGCTTGCCGCCGCCGACACGATGCTGGGCAGAGAGTCGGCCCCCACCCGCACCATGCGGCTGGTGTCGGGGGATACGTCGGCGTAGGGGTTGTCGTCGCGGTCGTCAACCGATGAGCGGTTCACGGTGCGGCGCGAGTCGCGCATCGAAGGCGGAATCAGGTCGTCCCGCGAGGGCGGAATGAAGTCAGGCGCGTCGGGGTCTTTCGGCAGCGGCCGCGGAATGATGTACCGGTCGTCGCCGAGCACCAGCTGCTGGTTCCAGTATTCCTCTTCCTGTGAGCCGGAAACATTCTTCGGGGCCGGCGGCGGCGTTCCCGTCTTGTCGGGCGGCAGGCCGTAGTAGTAGGCGTACAACTCCTTACGGCGCTGCTCGGCGGCAATCTCGTCCTGGGTCGGCTTGGGCCGAATGTAGTTGCGGCGCTCAAGCTCGCGCGTCACCATGTTGCGCACGCCGGCGTCTTCGCGAATATAGCGGAACAGCGCTTCGTCGGTGAGGTCCGATTCCTCCAGCAACCGGCCCTGGGCGAAGGCCATCTTCACGAACTGCCGCTTGATCACCAGCAGCACGCCCGTCTCCTTGTTCAGCAACTGGATGATCCTCTCCGCCGACAGCGAAACCAGGCGGTCGGCTTCACGCTGCGCCTGCGAGGGCTCGTTGGTGCCGTAGACCTTCTCGTCCTGTGGCTTGATCTGCGGCATGGCCGGACGCGGCTGCGGTGGCATTTGACCCTGCTGCGGCTGCTGGGCGGCGGCCCCAACCGCGCCCGCCAGAACCAACGTGGCGACCATGATGCTGCGGCGAAGATGCAATCCGAAATCAGTCATACTGCCTCTCACTTCTTGCCTCGAAATCTGCTGAAGCAATACCGAAGATCGAATCGTGATGCGCGAGGACTTCTGCTGCCGTTTCCCCAGGTGGCGGCACAGCTTCGCCCCGTCACTCACAGGGCTCTATGTGACCTAACCACTTGCTGATCAGTTTCTTGACCGCAAAACGCCATCGGCACACACCGCCGGGTTCAGTTCCACATGGCAGAGTGGTGTGCGGTCGGTCGAATGTGCGGACACCGAAAGAACGCCGGGGATTCGCGACGTTGCCACTTTACTAAAACGCAAACAGTCGGCAATTGGAGTTTGCCCTTAACTCTGGCTGAAGCCGGAGTCTGCTTCGCTGCTTCGTTGAATCGTCGGGCGCAACCGAGACGCTGCCCGCGGAGGCGCCTAACCAGCCTCGGCAGCGGCCAAGTAGCGCACCGGCATCTTCTCTGAATGCAAAAAGTTATAACAGGAATCGGGCCTGCCGTCACGTCCGCCAGGGCGCTTTTCGGCGCGGCGCTGGACGCAGGTTTTTCGCGCCGTGAATCGGCTGTCCGGCGCCGTGTCACCAGGAGCAACTAAGGTATAAATGCAGCGCGGCACCGGCGAGTGTAAACTCGCTGCACGTCGCATCGCTCGCGGCGGAAGACCCGGTTCACCATGCCAACCACCACCGGATGGCGAAACTTGCACCACATCAGCCGGCGCCCGGCTTTCTCAGCCCGCGGCAGGCAGGAGTAACCGCTTGCGTGTCCTGGTAACCGGCGGCGCCGGCTTCGTCGGCTCGCATCTTTGCGATGCGCTGCTCGCCGAAGGGCACTCGGTCGTCGCGGCCGACAATTTGGTCACCGGCCGGACCGCGAACCTCGAACATCTGAAGAACGAACCGCGCTTCGAGTTGCGGCAGGTGGACGTCAGCGAGCCGTTCGACTGCGGCAAGGTCAACTACGTCTTTCATTTCGCCTCGCCGGCAAGCCCGGTGGACTACATGATCCACGGCATCCCAACCCTGAAGGTCGGATCGTACGGCACGTTCAATGCGCTGGAGATCGCGCGCAAGTACGGCGCACAGTTTCTGCTGGCTTCAACTTCCGAGTGCTACGGCGATCCGCTCGAGCATCCGCAAAAGGAAACCTACTGGGGACACGTGAACCCCATCGGCCCGCGCTCGGTGTACGACGAAGCCAAGCGCTTCGCCGAAGCCGCCACCATGGCCTATAACCGCTATCACAAGGTGGCCACGCACATCGTTCGCATCTTCAACACCTACGGACCGCGCATGCAGCTCAACGACGGCCGCGTGGTCCCCAACTTCATGAAGCAGGCCCTGCGCGGCGACGATCTGACGGTGTACGGAGACGGCAGCCAGACGCGCAGCTTCTGCTATGTGGCCGACGAGGTCGAGGGCATCGTGCGCCTGTCGCGCTCCAACGAACACCTGCCCACCAACATCGGCAATCCCACCGAGTTCACCATCCTGGAATGCGCGCGCCGCGTGCTGGCACTGGTGGGATCGAAGAGCCAGATCAGGTACGCACCTCTGCCGCCGGACGATCCTAAGCAGCGCCGGCCCGACATCTCTAAAGCCCGCAAGCTGCTGGGATGGGAACCTAAAGTTCAGCTTGAAGAGGGCCTGAAGCTCTCGCTCGACTACTTCCGCAGCGCCGTCCGCGCCGAACAGGCCGCCGCCAAGGGCTAGTCCTTCCTATCACTTCCCTGTCATTACCCCGGTGCATGTACTGCCGAGAGTTGCCGCCATCGTCCATCGGTGCGAAGGTACACCGGCCCTGAGAACACGAAGGACAAGGCAAGGAAGTCCCATGTCGGACATGAAGACGCGCGTGGAGCGCGTCGTCGCGGAACTTTGTGCTCTGCAACGCGACCTGAATCAGCAGCTGATGGATAGCGCCGAACCCGGCGCCGTCACTGGACAGGCGGCCACGCCGCCAGCCGCAGCCGAAACCGCCCCGATCCGCGACTTGAAATCGGTGGTCGACCAGGTGCGCCACTTCTTGTGGTTCTATCTCCAGGTTTCCAGCGCGGGCTCTGAATCGGCCGAGCGCACGCGTCAACTGCTGCGCCAGGTGGCGCGCGATTCGCACCGCAACGGACAGGAAAACCCCGCCACCTTCTTCGAGCGCCTCAGCGCCATGGCCGAATACGCCGTGCTCCAGCGCAACCGTTCCAACAGCAAGCCCAACTGAACACACAAAAGAAGTCTCCTGCAAAAGACAAGTTGGATGCGATCGCCCCCCGAGCGCCGTCGTGTGCCCGTTGTGTACTTCGTGGGAAACGGGTCTGGTTGTAACTTTCATCTCACTGATGCATCGTATGCGGTATGAAATCCGGTGCGCTCGCATTGGTGTCGGTGGTTACGCTCCTGGTAGTCGGCTTTATGTTTTTTGGGCAGTCGCGCGTCACGGCGGCGGCGCAGTCCGGCCCGCGCGTACCAGTCGTGGTAGAGCTGTTCACCAGCGAAGGCTGCTCGGATTGTCCGCCGGCCGACGCGCTGCTGCTCGAGTTGCAGCAGAAGCAGCCGGTCTCGGGCGTCGAGATCATTCCGCTCGAACTGCATGTTGACTACTGGAACGAGCTGGGATGGCCGGATCGCTTCTCATCGGCCGCCATGACCGCTCGCCAGCAAGAGTACAGCCGCCGCTTCGGACTGCGCTCGGTCTACACGCCGCAGATGGTGGTGGACGGGCACGACGAGTTCGTGGGCAGTGATTCGCGCCTGGCGCTTCAGAAGATTGCCGGCGCCGCCCGCGGCAGCAAGCTGAACGTTGCCCTCGCGCGTGATGCCGATGGCGTGCAGGTGGAGGTATCGGGAACGGCGGGCGCCACGGGCGATGTGCTGCTCGCCATCACGGAAGACAACCTGGCCAGCTCGGTCGGCGCCGGCGAAAATCGCGGACGCCAGTTGCGCCACACCGCCGTGGTCCGCGACCTGCGGCTGCTGGGTAACGCCCGCGACGGACACTTCTCGGCGCGCCCGGCGCTGAAGCTCAATCCCGAGTGGCGGCGCCAGAACCTGCGCGCCGTCGTCTTCGTTCAGCAGCCCAACTTCGGCCCCATCCTGGGCGCCGCCGCGCTGCCGCTCAACTAGTCACCAAAAACAGAATAGGGATGCGCCCGACGCACTGAAAGGACGCATCCCTGATCGCCCGGAGCAGAGCATTGCTGCGGGTGGAATGCCATCATTATTACTTGACTAGTAACTAACTTGTCAATACAGGGAGCCCTCAGGCTCCGGCCAGGAACTCTGATCTGATTCGCGCCTCGATCTCATCGCGCACGCGCCGAAAGACCGCCAGCCGCTCCTGCTCCTCACCGCTGAAGGCGGCGGGATCTTCGAGCGGCCAGTGCAGCGATCGAAACGCCCCCGGAAAGATCGGGCACGATTCGCGGGCGCGATCGCACACGGTGATTACGTACTGGAAGCGGGTGCCGAGGAAGCCGGCGACGTCTTTAGAATGGTGCCCTGAAATGTCGATCCCGACCTCGCGCATGGCAGCCACCGCGAGTGGATTCAGTCCCGCGGGCCTGGTGCCGGCGCTCGCCACCTCAAAGCGATTGCCGGCGAGCGTGCGAAGCCAGCCTTCGGCCATCTGGCTGCGGGCAGAATTTCCGGTGCACAGGAACAACACCTTGGGCTTCACGTTCCCTCTCAGCCTTGCGCGGTGGCGCCCTCTTCGGCCGCCGGGCGGCACGCGGGCGTGCAGCAGGTCGAAGTCGGAGTGCAGCAGCTCTCCACCACGTCGCTGGCGGCCGGCTTCTCCGGGAGCTGGTCCTCGAGCACTACGAACACCTCCCACTGGTTGCCGTCGGGATCGGAGACCCAGCTCTTGTCCTGGATCGCGTAACAACAGTCGGTCTTCATTTCATCGCGAACTTCAAGACCGGCGTCGAGCCAGCGCTGGCGTGTTTTGAGCACCTCTTCGGTCGTGGCGACCTGTAGGCCCAGGTGCGAGAGCGCGCCCGGCCCGGAGAACTTTGCCTGGTTGATGACGAAGTTCAGCGCGGGCTGCGCCACGTCGAACTTGGCGTAGCCGCGCCTGACTTTGACCGGCTCGGCGCCAAACATGCGGCGGTAGAACGCAGTGCTCTTCTCCACGTCGCGGACGAAAATGGAAACGTGCGGCTTCATTGCGGCGGCATCGCTGGTCATTGAGCTTCTCCTTGGGCACATACATCTGCTTGTGCGTATGTGTTCAAGCGTAGCCCCGGGGACATATATCTGTCAAGGCGTATTTGTTATACTCCTTCGCATGGCACGGTCCCTGGGTCTGGAGTCGCTGTTTCGCGCACTCGCCGACCCCACGCGATTGCGCATCCTCAACCTGATGGCCGAGAGCGAGATCTGCGTCTGCTTCTTCGTCGCCATCCTGGGCGCCAGCCAGCCCAAGGTCTCACGCCACCTGGCCTACCTGCGCCGCGCCGGACTCGTCGCCGCGCGCCGCGACGGGAAGTGGATGCACTACCGTATCGCCACGCCCGCCCAGCCGCAGGCCGCCGCCATTCTGCGCTCAACGCTGGACGCAATGCGCCATGATCCCAAAATGCAGCGCGACCGCGCCCGTCTCACCGAGGCATGCTGCGGCGTGAAGAAGCTGGTGGGAATCGCCGACGCTCCCCTGCCCTCCCTGGTCACGCAATAGGCCTTTCGGTTGATGACCTTCGTGTGCCTCTGTGTCCTTGTGTGGATCGCCTTTGCTTTCTTCCGCGCGGGCTGCGAAGCTTATAGCGGAAAGAAACCGCCATGGACCAGACTGGCACGTCTCCCTCCCCCGACCCCTGCCGCCAGCTCCTTCGCCACACGCTCGCCACGCTCGCCTATCGCGGCGCCAAGGCGCTGCGGGGCGCACCGCCGGAGTTCGCCACCTTTTCCGCATGCGGCCGCACGCCGGCGCAGATTCTGGCACACGTCTGCGACCTGATGGACTGGGCTCTTTCGATGGCGAACGGCGAAAAGAAGTGGCGCGACACTCAGCCCGCCGGATGGGATGCCGACGTGAAGCGCTTCTTCGCCTCGATGGAGAAGTTCGACGCCTGCCTGCGGTCCACGGCGCCGCTGAGCACGCCCGTGGAGCAATTGTTCCAGGGCCCGGTCGCCGACGCCCTCACCCACGTGGGCCAGATTGCCATGCAGCGCCGCCTGGCCGGTTGCGCCATCAAGGGCGAAAACTATCTGCTGGCCGACATCGCCGCCGGACGCGTCGGCGAGGAGCAGCGCCCCCCAAAGCGCGAGTTCTGATTCTGACTTATCGGCGCGCCGCTGTCGCGGCTGTTTCCAGATCGGCAACCACGGCAACGTCGAACTTGGAGTCGTACTTCTTCACGTCGCTGGCGCCATATTTCTCGCGGAACTTCTCCACCACCCACTGAACCGTTTCACGATCGGTGATCGGCCTGGCTTGCAGATCGGCTGCGACGTAACGCGAGAGGCGGTCTCTAAGCTCGTCGATCGGATTGCCCGCCGCTGCACCATGCGAACCAGACATCACATGACCCGCTGCTGCTGATCGTTATTATGCGCGCCGTCGGCCCGAGGTTGCACACTCGGAACATCCGTGTTCGCCCGCACCGCCGACGCAGCATCCCCACACCCGTCCTCTGGATTCCCGCATCTTCGGCCGCGAGTTCCGCGATGGCCGGCCAGTCGAGCGACTCTCCGCCCACGCGCGAGCCGGGCCACTGTCGAAAAGCCGAACGCTTGACATGTTGAACAATTGAGCAGATTATGTCGCGGGTTCGCCAGCTACTCCCGTGCAAACACATTTCATTCGCCGTACCAGCACTGCTGACGAGCTTGCGGAAGCGCTTCGCACCCGGATTCTCTCGGGCGAAATGCTGCCCGGCTCAACCCTGCTGGAAATTCCGCTTTCGGAAGCTTTCGGCGTTTCGCGCAACACGCTGCGGGAGGCAATGCGCATCCTGATCTTGGAAGGCCTGCTCAAACGCCGTATTCATCGCGGCGTCACCGTGGCCGAACTTTCACCCGCCGATGTCGCCGAGATTTACGCGCTGCGCCGCATGCTCGAACTGAAGGCCGTTGCCCTTGCCGGCCGCGCTACACGCCAGGACTTCAGCCACATGTCGAAGGCAGTAACCGATTTTCAGGTGGCGGCGCTGTCACGCGACTGGGCGGCCGCCGTAGACGCCGACATGCGCTTCCACACCGCGCTGGTCGCGCTGCATCGCAGCCCGCGGCTGCTGCACTTTTATCGCAAGGTCGTGGGCGAACTGCGCTTGGGCATGGTTCTGGTGGACCGCGCTCACGACAATCCGCGTCGGCTCATACCCCAGCACAAGGCCATGCTGAAGGCGCTCGAGGCGCGTCGTTTGAAGGAGTGCGCGCAGATGCTTTCTCGACATCTCGACGATTCCGAGCGTCGGCTGCAAAGCATCTTCGGCAGCAAACATGACATGAAGCAGAAAGCGGCGATCGCCGCCGACTAGAAGCCATCTCATAAATGTCTCAGCAGGACCAGAACGCACGCGAGCTGAACCATGCCGAGGAAGTTGGCCGCGTGGTACTCCCAGCGGGTGACCACGCGGCGATAGTTATGCAACCAGGCGAACAAACGCTCGATG
>DASRER010000030.1 GCA_035651995.1 Terriglobales bacterium
CATCGAGCGTTTGTTCGCCTGGTTGCATAACTATCGCCGCGTGGTCACCCGCTGGGAGTACCACGCGGCCAACTTCCTCGGCATGGTTCAGCTCGCGTGCGTTCTGGTCCTGCTGAGACATTTATGAGATGGCTTCTAGTCCTTCGCCTGAACGCCAGCCCCAGCATTCAACCGTCAGCCGCGCGTCTGTCGTTTCGATTGGGCCAAATCAGCTCCGGGCGGACTGCTGGGCGGTTGTGGCCCGGCGACCTTAACCCGAAAACCGCATGACGCCTTAAGGGGTGCTCTGGATTACCTAAACAAAGAACTGCATCCCGTCTAGGCGAATCCCTCGATTGGGCTCTAGTCCGCCTGGCCCTACCCTGCGACAACTTTGGCCACTTCATCGCACGCGTGCCGAACGGTCCCTCGCTCGACACGCGAATCTTTTTTCAGGAGCGGGTGATGTTGAATGGCAGGACGAGCAGAGCATGGATTGCTGCAACGCTGGCTCTTGTGGCGACGGGAGCGGTGGCGCAGAGCGTAAGCATCACAAGTCCGGCGAGCGGCGCCACGGTAGCATCGCCGATGCGGGTGACGGCGACAGCATCTTCCACCAGCGCCGTTACGCTGATGCAGATTTACCTCGACGGCAGCAAAAAGTTCGAAGTCGCCGGCGCCAAACTGGACACTTCGGTTTCAGCCGCCACGGGCATTCACCGCCTGACGGTACAGGCCTACGACTCAGCGGGGCACATTTTCAAGTCCACGATGAGCGTCGCCGTCGGCAGCACAACCAGCGGTGGCGGTAGCGTACAACCCCCAATCGGAACCGGCGTTGGAACGCTGATCAGTAACATCGACCAGATGACCGGCTGGGCCAGCTGCGACCGCTGCGCGGGCGCCAATGGCGCCGGACCGGTGACCAGGTATTCGATGACGCAGAACATCGCGTCGCCTTCGCTCGACGGACGCAGCGTGGAGTTCAAGCTCATGCCCGTCTCGTCGTATAACAACGCGCTGTGGTGGAAGCAGCTTGGCGCGCAGAGCGGAGCGTCGCATTTCGTGTACGACCTGTATTTCTACCTCAAGAACCCGTCGGCGTCGCAGGCGCTGGAGTTCGACGTAAACCAGTCGCTGGGCGGCAAACGCTACATCTTCGGCAGCGAGTGCGGCATGCGCTCGGGCGGCACGTGGCGCATCTGGGACTACTACCTGCATTGGCAGAGCACCGGCATCGCGTGCGCGGCCAAGACGGCCTTCGTATGGCACCACCTGACGTGGGAGCTGGAGCGGGTGAACGGCAAGACGCATTTCATCGCCGTGACACTTGACGGCGTACGCCACTACGTGAACAAGTATTACAACCCGCAGCCGGTGAGCGTGAACGAGCTGAACGTGGCCTTCCAGATGGACGGCATCGCGACCCCCACGACCTACAGCGTGTGGGTGGACAAAGTTTCGTTGAAGTACTGGTAGAGCTGTCGTTGGGCGTTCATCGTTAGCTGGAACCGGGATACCGAACCTGAAGAGACGTAGCTTGCTGCGTCTCTATTTTTTTTGGCGGAGGGACGATTGCTGCCTCGGGACCATCACGCCGGGCATAGTAACCCCGCCGATAGGAGAGTGACGCCTTGCGATGCAACAACTTCACTTCAACGCGTCGAAACTTGCCATCCCATCTTGGATTCTGTGGAACATACCCAATCGAGTAGTAGGAGGAGCCCTGCTCGATACTCTGCCGGATCGCCACACCCAGATCGTTGCGGTTATAGAAGGCGGTACCGCCGGTCATTTTTGCCAGTTCCTGCATGGTCGTTTGGGGGTCAACCACGGCTATGCGGCGGTCGTTCATTAGTCCTTCGGTGCGCGCACTGGCAACGTACGCCGGTGTGCTGGCGCTGTTCGTAATCGGCAGCAAGCCGCGGACATCGATTGGATATACCGCAACCTGGTGTGAGGAGAGTAGCGCGGCTGTGCGCTGCACAACGTCAAAGTAATTTCGCTGTACGCTCATCGGGTCGCGCAACTGGTCATTTGGCCCAAAGGAGAAAGGGAAACCGCCGGAGAGCCAGATCAGGTTCTTACGTCCGGGGTAAGAGGCAACCGCCCCACCAATCTGCTGGAATGCGTCCAGGGTGATGCGGATGCGGCGATCGTCGCGAGCAGCTTGCGTTTCCGCTAGAAACTGACGGATGTTTTCGATCACCTGAGGGGGCAATGCCATCCCGGCATCCTTCAGTTCCAATATCCAATTCTCTTCTTCCTCCTTCTCTTGTTGCGTGGTCAACACGGGTGAGCGCGCAGGCAGTAGTTTGGCGACTAATGTCGACAAATGTGTGGGGTCCGACGTGGGCGGCTGAAGCAGACGGAGCGAGGAACCTAAAGCAAACACCGCGATTGTCGGTCCCGTCGGCAGCTCTCTCAAGAACTGCAACATCTGGCGGCGGGCTCCGACCTGGTACTCGACTTCGGTGTTTAGTGCATCCAGCAAGACGATGTTTAGTGGCCCCTGGTTCTGCGGCGAGGCGCTCAGCCCCGTGGCAGCACTGGGCCTGTCTGGTGCAGTTTGCAGTACGCCAGCGTGCACGTCGAAAGAAACCACTTGTTGGGGTTTGCCGTCCTCGTAAACCACGAAATTGTCACGCTGCAGATCAATGACAGCGGAGTTTTTATCTGTCGCGACCACATCAATGACTACCAGGCGCGAGCTGGCGGTGAACGTGGCAGATGATCGATCCGGCATTGCAGGCTCCTGCGCAACGGACACAGCCGATAACAGGATTGCCGAAACAAACACCTGCAACACACCCGAGTAGCTACGAGGACTCATGACTCCCTCTCTGGTCTCGATTCTGCAAAAGCGTGTCATCGAACAGGGCGGTTCGCAACATCCCCGCTACCGTGTGCAAGGGAGCGGCAGGAGAGCGGCCCTTGACCGGCCTCCTGCCGCCCTCAGGCTGTTCTACCGAGGAGGCTGACAGGGATCGGGTGGACACGGACATTGGATTGGTGGATCGGGTACGACATTGCACTCTGGTGGCGGGTAGGAGCGTCGAACAACGGCAATATCGGCGTTCCGATTCTCGTCTTACGACCGCTGCCCGCGGGGGCCAGGGCCACTCCAAGCGTCACGACAGCCATCAGGAGCCTCTTGTGCATTGCTGTTCTCCTCTCGAAGAGTACCACTGCCGCGGTTGTTCTGCGGCTGAGTAACTCTGCACCGCCTGCTCGCAAGCAAGAAACGTCAACTCACGTCATTCGAAGAAACAAAGCAGCCGCCTGAGCGCATCCATCGCCAGATGCCCCGCATGGGAGGAACCCAGCGGCAGCCCGCCGAGGCTGTCCACCAGCTCGGCGCGCGAAATCACTCGTAGGCCCGCCGCATCGCGACCGATCATCATCTCCGTCAACCGCGAGGCGCACGCCACGGCGGGCACGCATCCCTGGCAGCGGAAGCGCACGGCGCCCACGCGGCCGTCATCGAGCTTCACCGCGAGCCGGAGAATATCGCCGCAAGCGGGATTCGACAGCTCCACGACCGCGTCGGCATCGGGCAGGTCGCCGGCGTTGCGTGGGTTCTGGAAGTGGTCGAGGACCTGGGGCGTGTACATGGTGCGTAAACCGGTTGCGTGAGCCGGTTCGAATAGGTTAACAGGCGAGTGAATCGGCAGACGCCAGGGTCGTGCTAAGCTGCGCGCGCGTGGCGACTCCCATTCAGCCGGCCCCGTCAGCCACACCTTCAGGGCAGCCTTCGCTGCAGCGCACCATACGGCGCTGGGAGCTGGTGCTGGTCACCATCAACTCGGTGATCGGCGGCGGAATCTTTGGCCTTCCTTCCAAAGCATTTGCGCTGGCGGCCGAGTGGAGCCTGGTGTCGTTCGTAGTGTGCGCGCTGGCGGCAAGCCTGATCGTGCTCTGCTTTGCCGAGGTCGCCAGCCGATACAGCGCCACCGGCGGGCCGTATTTGTACGCCCGCGAAGCCTTCGGCCCGGCCGCCGGCTTTGTGGTGGGATGGCTGGTGTGGCTGGCGCGGCTCACGTCGTTCTCGGCGAACGCAAATTTGTTGGTCGCCTATCTCGGCTTCTTCTTCCCTGCCGCCGCCGTCGGAGTGGGGCGCGCCGGCCTGCTGATTGGTGTGACCGGCGCGCTGATCGCGATCAACGTACTCGGCATTCGCGACTCCACCAACGCCAACAACTTTTTCTCGGTCGGGAAAATCGTGCCGCTGGCCATTTTCGTGATCTGGGGAATGTTTCACCTGTCGCCGGGCGCGTTCACCCTGGGCCCGCTCCCCGACGGGCACGCCTTTACGATGTCGGTCCTGCTGCTGCTCTACGCCTTCACCGGCTTCGAGATGGCGGTGATCCCCGGCGGGGAGATGCGCGATCCGCAGCGCGACCTGCCGCGCGCGCTGCTGGCGGGCATGGCTGTGGTGGTGGCCATTTACATCGCGATACAGGTGGTCTGCATCGGGACGCTGCCGGAATTGGCCGCTTCACAGCGCCCGCTGACCGACGCGGCGGTGCGCTTCCTGGGAGCGGGCGGCGCGGTGCTCATCACCGTGGGCATTGTGCTCTCGCTCGGCGGCAACCTGAACACCGTGCTGCTGGCCGGTTCGCGCGTGGTTTTCGCCATCGCGGAGCGCGGCGAACTGCCGCGCGCGCTGGCGACGATCCATCCCCGGCGCCGCACACCGCACTGGGCGGTGCTGCTGACCGGCAGCCTCATGATGGTGCTGTCGGTGTCCGGCGGATTCGTGGGGCTCGCCACCATCAGCACGCTGGCGCGCCTTTCGGCCTACATCGTGACCTGCGCCGCGCTGATCCGGCTGCGGCGAATGCCGGGCGCGACGCCGGCCATGTTCACGCTTCGGTTCGGAGCGCTGATCGCCTGCGCCGCCGTCCTGCTGGGCCTGTGGATGCTCTCCAGCGCCGGGTGGCAGGAGACTGGCAACACTGCGTTGGCGACGCTGGTCGGGTTGGCGATATTCGCCGTAATGCGCGCGAAGGTCAAAAGCTAAACACAAAGGACAAGAAGGACCACGAAGGACACAAAGCGCAGGTCACTCCGCGCGCTCTGCGTCTCTGCGGCGAGCTACTGCAATTCCGGCGGCAGCGATGCGGCAATTGCATCCCGCACCGCGCCGATGAGGGCGTCGCGATCGGGATAGTCGTGCGGATCGATAGGCGGATGGAAGATGAGGACGGCGCGTCCGGGAAAGACCCGCAGCGTGCCCTTCGGCAGTATGCGGTGCGTGCCGACAATGGTCACCGGCACGATAGGCACACCGCTGTCCATGGCCATGTAGAACGGACCTTTCTTGAACGGTAGCAGGCGGCCGTCGGGCGAGCGCGTGCCCTCGGGAAAGACGGTCATGTCGAGCCCGGTGGCGAGCACGTCGGCGGCGCGGCGCACGCTGGCGATGGCCGCGTCCTTGTTGTGGCGGTCAATCGGGACCAGTGACGCCATGCGCATGGCCTGCGCCAGCACCGGAATCTTGAACAGCTCGCGCTTCACCAGCACAGACGTGCGCCGCGGCAGCGACGGGATGAGAATCGGCGGGTCGGCGTTGGAGACGTGGTTCGCCATGAAGATGTAGTTGCGATCGAGGTTGAGCGTGTCGAGCCCGATCACGTCGATCCTTACGCCGGCCAGGCGCACGCCGGTGCGCGCGATCCACATGGCGACGCGGTAGAGAAAGTCGACGCTGCCGCTGAGGAATGCCCAGGGAAAGGCAATGAGCGCCGCGATCGGAATCATGACCGCGTAGAAGGTGACCGCCACCAGAGCGCGGATCACGGGGCCGGCGCCCCCGTGGCCGGAGTTGCCGACGCGGTGGCGGAGGCGCGGCCGAGCCACACGTCGCGGCGCGCGCGCTGCTGCGGCGTGATGCCGCTCACCTCGACGAAGCGATAATCGGAGGTCTGGCGCTCACCGAGCTTCAGGTGCACTTCGCGCGTCGCGCCGCGGCGCGTGATCTTCATCTTCACCGTGTCGCCGGGGCGATTGCCGGTGAAGAGCCGGTCGCCCTGAGGTTGCTGGTCGTTGACGCTCACGATGATGTCGCCCAGCGCCAGCCCTGCCTGCGCGGCGGCACCGCCCGGCGTGATCGCTGAGATGACCGGCGGGTCGCTGAAATTACGTGTGGTCGTGAAGCCCGCATCCGGCGACGAGACCGTGCGCAACTCCAGCCGCAGACCGACGCTGCGAAAGAAGTCGTCGTAGGGAATCTCGTCGGTGCCAGCCACGTAGCGCGCGAAGAAGTCGGCAAACCTTCCGCCGCTTACTGCTTCGGCGGCCTGGCGAACACCATCCGAATCGGGAAAGTAGCGGCCCTTCTGCGCGTACTCGCGGTTCATGTACTGGAACAACTCGCGCAGCGAAGCGCGGCCGTTGCTGGCCTCGAGCATGGCCAGGTCGAGCAGCACGCCGAGGATTTCGCCCTTGTTGTAGTAGTTGATGCTGCGCTCCGGCAGGCGGTACGCCGGATACTTGTCGAACCACGTGTTCAGGCTCGACTCCTCCGCCGACATGGTCTTGTGCGCCGGGCGCGACTGCAACTCCTGGATGGCGTCGGCCAGGCGCGCCAGGAATGCGCGCTCGTCGGTGAGGCCGGCGCGCAGCAGCATGTAGTCACCCACCGTGCTGGTTACGCCTTCGCTGAACCACAGCGCGGTTGTGTACTGCTCCTTCGTGTAATCAATCGGTTCGAGGGACTGCGGACGGATGCGCTTTACGTTCCACAAGTGGAAGAACTCGTGCGCGGTGACCCCCGCGATCGCATTCGGGTTGCGCTTTAGCCGCTCGGAACTGGCGTCGATTGCGGTGGAATAGGCGTGCTCCATGCCGCCGCCCGCCGGCCCGCGCGGAAAGTGGTAGATAAACGTGTAGTGATCGAAGGGGCGGTCGTTCATCCACGCAGTTTCGGTCGCGACGATACGGCGCAAAGTGGCCACGATGGATTCAAGGTTGTAGTCGGCCGGGTCGGCATCAATAGCGACGTTGTAGCGGGCGCCGCCCTGGTCAAAGGTGGCGAACTTGAAATTGCCGATCTCGGCCGGGGAGTCGACTAGCGTGTCGTAATTGGGAGCGTCCACGCCGGTCCGGCAGACTCCCATGCATTCGATAAAACCGCTGCAAACACTCCATTCGGCCGGGAGGTTCTCCAAAGCTACGTTGACCGGCAACCCGCGTTGGCCTACCGGGTACATCAGCACCATTGCCCAGTTCAGAAACGCGTGGTGCTCGTTGTACTGCGCGCCGAAGGGGCCCGGCAGGTCGAGCGCGGTGTCGTACTCAGCGCAGGCGCCGGCAGCCGCGCCGGAGATGCGCCATGTCGTCTTGTCGAGCGAGCGAATCGGCAGCGTCCGGCCCTGCGCGTCGTGCGCTGTCACATCGCGCACGAACTGAGCGAAGTCCCGTACCTGGTAGGTCGCATTCCACACCGGTAGCTGAAGGTCGCGCTCAGCGGCGCCGGCGGGCAGGCACATGCTCACGTGAAGCAGATGGCGGGCCGGATCGCCGAATCGGACCGTGTACCGGACGCTGGGAACGCCAGAAGCGGCAGCCGGAAGTGCGAGGAGGATGACGACGGCAAGGCAACGATTAATTCGGCGCATGCTTGTGTGGGCGTTAGTTTACACAACGCAAGGCGGGACCTAGCATCAGAGGCGGCCTGCCGCGGCCATCAACTCGCGCAGCTTTTTCGGCAGTTTCTCGTAGATGCCTCCGAAGCCGCCGTTGCTGAGGATGGCGACGACGTCACCGGAGCGCAGGCGTGGCGCGACGCTGGCGACGATGGCGTCGGCGTCGGCGAGCTGCACGGCGCCGCGGCCGCGGCGACGAATCTCGGCCAGCACAGCGTCGGAATTCAAGCGCTCGGCTTCGGGAATCGCTTCCGGCTTGAAGACCGCGGCCATCACCACTTCATCGGCCAGTGCGAGCGAAGCTCCGAGCGCGTCCTGGAGCGACGACCTGCGCAGCGTGTTGGACCGTGGTTCGAAGATGGCCCACAGGCGGCGTCCGGCGTAACGGGTGCGCAATGCCTTCAGCGTTTCCGCGATCGCGGTGGGGTGGTGAGCGAAGTCGTCAATGAAGGTTACGCCGGCGACTTCGGCCTTCACTTCCAGCCGGCGCTTCACGCTCTTGAACGTGCGCAGCGCTTCGGCAATCTGCTGCACGCCGATGCCGTATCCCGCCGCCAGCGCCGCCGCCGCCGTCGCGTTCAGCACGTTGTACTCACCCGCGAGCGCGAACTCGAACTCAGCCCACGGTGCGCCATCGCGCAGCACGCGCCAGGTGGTGCGCGCCGGTTCGTACTTCACGTCGGCGACGCGCCACTGCGCCTTTTCCGTGAAGCCGTAGCGCTCGACCTTGCAGAAGGCGCGAGCCAGGCACTCACCTACATTTTCATTCGCGTCGTAGGCAATGATGCGCCCGCGGCGCGGCACCAGGTTCACCAGGCGCTTGAACGCGGTCTTCACCGCGTCGAGGTCTTTGTAGATGTCGGCGTGGTCGAATTCCACCGACGTCAGAATGGCGGACGCGGGAAAGTAGTGCAGGAACTTCGGGCCCTTATCGAAGAACGCAGTGTCGTACTCGTCGCCCTCGATGATGAACTGTTCGCTGTCCGTCACCGCGAAGCTGGAGCTGAAGTTTTCCGCAATGCCGCCGATCAGGAAGGAAGGCTGCTTCCCTGCTGTGTGGAATATCCATGCCAGCATGGATGTGGTCGTCGTTTTTCCGTGCGTCCCGGCGACCACCAGCGTCTCGCGTCCGCTGAGGAAGTGTTCGCGCAGCAGCTGCGGCAGCGAGATGAGCGGCAGACGCCGGTCGAGCGCCGCTTCGAGCTCAACGTTGCCGCGCGAGATCGCATTGCCGACCACCACGACGTGGGGCACGGGCTCGAGGTTTTTCTCCGCGAACGGCTGCTGCACGGGGATGCCGAGTCCAGCAAGGAAGTCGGACATGGGCGGATAGGCGGCTGCGTCCGAGCCGGTCACCGTGAAGCCGCGCGCGCGCAGCATACCGGCCAGCGACGCCATCGCCGTGCCGCAGATGCCGATCAGGTGAATGCGCTCGGCGCGCGTGGCGCTCATCGTTTCCCTGCCCGGGCGCGCCTGGCCTTTGCGTTCCTGGCGATGGCGCTCCGCGAAGGCGCAGCAACTGACGGTTCCAGGAGCGTGAGCCGCACTTGTTCATCTCTTACTTCAAGTTCTACCTGTACACCAATGGGAAGAGTAATGTTGCGTCGCAAGACGTGCCCGGACCTCAGGCCGAACGCGACGGGCAGGCCGGGGCAGCGCTGGCGCAGCACGTTCATGATCACGTCCTGCAGCGAGTAGTCCTGCCCCCCGGCCTGGGTGCAGTCGACCATCTCGCCGAAGACGAAGCCGCGCACGCCGGCGAACTTGCCCGTCAGCGCCAGCTGCGTAAGCATGCGGTCGATCTGGTAAGGCTTGGCGCCGATGTCTTCGATGAATGCAATGCGCCCGCGGAAGTTGGGCTCGAACTTGGTGCCCAGCGCCGCCACGAGCAGGGAGAGGCATCCGCCGTACAGCGCGCCGCTGGCGCGGCCGTCGCGCAGGCCGGTCATGCCGGATTCGGCGCCCAGCGACCATTTCCCGGCGCCGCCCAGCGCGCTCTGCCACGAGGCCAAATCCACGCCATCGGAGCGGGCAAAGTCTTTCGCCACCATGGGGCCGTGGAATGTGACCACGCCCAACCTGTCGTGCAGCCACGTGAGCATGTTGGTCACGTCGCTGTAACCGACAAAAATCTTCGGATGTTGGCGGACGATGGCGGGATCGAGCCGCTCCAGAACGTATCCGGCGCCGTATCCGCCGCGCGCGCACACGATGGCGCGCACGTCGGGATGCTCGAACATGTGCCGCAACTCGTCGAGCCGGCGCTCCAGCGACCCGGCAAAGAGCAGTTCGCGCTCGAAGATCGAATCGCGGAAATACGGCCTGTAGCCGAGCAGCCGCAGCGCATCGCATCCGGCGCGCAACTGGTCCGGCTGAATGTTGCTGGAGGGCGCCACGATGCCCACCGTGTCGCCGGGGCGGAGAGGTTGGGGCTTTATGATTGCTGCGCGCGGCATGAGTTCACAGTTTACAGTTTACAGTTCACAGTTGGATCGGACCGGCGTGAAGTGTGACTGCGAACTGCAAACTAGCCGTAGTACTCGCCCTTGCACACCAGCCGCGCCGGGCCGCGCAGAAAGACCTCGCCCTCCCAGCGTACGGTTTGCGGGCCGCCGGGCGCGACAACCTCCACCGGCGACGCGCACTTCCCGGCAGCGATCGCCGCCACCGCCGAGGCGCAGGAGCCGGTGCCGGAGCTTTGCGTTTCGCCCGCGCCGCGCTCGAAGAAGCGGGCCTCCACGCGGCCGCGGTCGACGACGCGCACCAGTTCGACGTTGATGCCGTGCTTGAAGTCGTGGTGCTTGCCGATCTCGGCGGCCTCGGCCTGCCATCCCGGCGAGAACTGTTCGACGAAGACGACGAAGTGCGGGTTCCCCATGGAAACCGGCATGCCGCTCACCTCGCCAAACGCCAGCTTGATGCCGAACGGATCGCCGACCTGCGGTTCGCCCATCGCCATCTCGAACTGAAATCCGGGGCCGTCACGCGCGATGAGCGTGCACGTCTTCAAGCCCGCGCCCGTGCGGACCACCACACGCTCGCCGCCGTGCTCGGCGATCCAGTGCGCGGCCACGCAGCGCGTCCCATTGCCCGAGATTTCCCCTTCGCTGCCGTCGGCGTTGAGCAGGCGCGCGCGAACATCGGCGTCGGGCGCGGGAAAGAGCCACTCCACGCCGTCGGCGCCCAAGCCCAGGTGGCGGTCGCAGATCCTGCGCGTGAACGCCGCCAGGCCGGCCGGCGCGTGCATGCCATCAATGATGATGAAGTCGTTGCCGCAGGCCGTGGCCTTGACGAAGGGGAGCGAGGGCATGCGTTATTCTGCGTCGCGGTCGGCGCCAAGCGCGGCCGCCGATGTCACGCCGGGCTCCAGCTGCAGCCGCCTGATGATGTCGTTCTGCTCTTTTTTCGAAACTTCGGTGAAGAATTGCAGGCGGGCGAACTCGGCGGTCTTGCTCAGCGTCACGCGCTCCATGGAGCGCTCCACGCGGTCGAGCACGCGGGTGGTGGCGGTGAGCAACTCCTCGCCGCTCTTTCCCATCACCTGGAACCCGGCAGGGACGGCTTTCATCAGGAAACGGTTTTCGAAGCGTCCCAGCACTTCCAGGGCGAGAAAAATCACCATCGTTGCAAAGATCGCCGGCAGGTACAGTCCTCCGCCGACCGCCATGCCGACCGACGCCACCACGAAGAGCGTCGCCGCCGTCGTCAGCCCCGTAACCGAGCCGCGCGAGTGCAGAATCGAGCCGGCGCCGATGAAGCCGATGCCGGGGATGATCTGCGCCGCAATGCGGGTGTGGTCGCCGGTGAAACTCCCCGCCAGCTCAACCGAGAGAATGGTGAACATGGCCGAGCCGAAGCAGATAAACATGTTCGTCCGCAGCCCGGCCGGCTTGTGCTTCAGTTCGCGCTCCAGGCCGATGATCCCGCCCAGAAACGCCGCCAGCAGCAGGCGGAGGATGGTCGCCGAGACCAGCGATGCCATGTGCATGCGCGGCGAAACCTCCTGCATCAGATCGCGAATCCATGTGCTCACAGTGCGCGGATTCTAACACTGAATATTGAGTCGCCGTGCCATTCCAGGTTCAACGCGTGACTCGGTAGACCAGTGTCCGCGGCTGGCCCTCGCTTTCGAGCACCGCGACCGGCTGCAATCCGTCGGGATAGCGCGTGATAGCAGCGGCGACCGGGTCGCCTTCGCTGGCGACGACGAAGTCCACACCGGCGCGCGACGGCGCCAGCAGCGCCGTCGGCCACAGCCGGTAGTTGCCTTCATTGATGGTGCGCCGCAGTGGAATCCCCGCGCGCTGCAGTGCGCCCACGTGCGCGCCGGTGAACATGAGCAGGCGAGAATCGCTGGGAAGCGACGACAGGGCCGCCGCCAGCTTCTGCTCGAAGGCGTCGCGCGTGCGCGCGTTCACTACCGCCTCACGCCACACGATCGGCCCGCGCAGCGGCTCGGCTGGCAGCAAAGACTTGGGCCGATCCGGCCGCTTCCAGCACGAGACCCAGGCGCTTCCGATCAGCAGCGCTGCCGCGGCGAGCAGCGCCCTGCGCGGCGCTTTCCGCTGAAAACCAAACCCGAGCAGCGCAAACGGCAACACAGCCGACACAGCTGCGGCCGGCAACATCGCCAGGCCATAGCGCAGGTTGTAGTAGGAGAACGGCCACTCGTAGGGCGTGAAGATGGGGACGCTGCCGTAGGCGATGGAAAGAGCGTAGAAGCCGCGCGGCATCCACAGCAGAAACAACGGCAGCGCCGGCCGCAGCGGCAAGGTCCGCGTGGCGACCAGCAGGAGCAGAAAGAACGCCCCGCCTACGGCGATCCAATACATCACGCGGCCCCAGCGTCCCTCGCCGAGATTGCGCTGCACGGCGTTGCGATAGACGCCCGCGGCTTCAACGATTCTGTCCTGTCCAGGATATCGCATTCCCGTGCCGGTGCGTTTTTCAATGGCCCGGGCCGAGTAGGGCCCGGTCGCGAACTCGAGCGCGTTGCCGTAGTTCTTCCAGTTCCATGCCATCCACAGGGCCGGCGCCCCGGCGACAACGAGAAGGAAAACGGTGAAGCGTCGCAGGAGCGCGCGGCGCGATGCGGCGTCTGCGGCTCGCGACGCCCGGATCGTGACGGCAGCGGCAAGCACAACCGTCCACGCTGCGGCCCACCATCCGTCGTAGCGGGTCAGCTCTGCGGCGGCGAGCAGCAAAGCGCAGCGGAGAAGCGCGCGCCTTGCTGCCGCCGGTGCAAAGACGAAATCGCCCAGGTAAACCAGCGCCCACACAAACAGCGCCAGGTAGAGCGGCTCCGTCATGGCCGTGGTTTGCAGGTAGAGCAGGTTGGGATTGGTCTCGTACGCGAGCGCGGCAGTCCACGCCGCCCCGCGCACCAGGTCCGTGGGCAGGCCCGCGCGAGTCAGCGAGCTTATGACCAGGCGCAGCAGGCCGGCGGCGGCAAGAACGTGCGCCACCATCGAAGGAATGGACGCCCCGGCGCCCGCTTGCCACATGCGCGTGGAAATCACGAAGGGCAAGATCAGCAGGTGCGGGAGCGGCAGCCAGACCGTGCCGAGTTGTCCCGGGCCAGGCGTGAGCGAATCAATGACGCGGCGCGCGATGCCGATGTGCGCCACCGCGTCGCCGTAAAGCAGAAGCTGGTTGCGATAGTGGTAGAACGCGGCGACCGAGATGGCCGCGGTGATCACGGCGATCACCCACTGATCGCGACGCACGGTGCGCTCGTCCACCCGACGAGTGTAGCTGGGAAGCCGGCACTTCGCGCGTCAGCCCAGGTGCGTGAGCTCGCGGAAAATCTGGAAGCGCTCCTCAATCTGCTCGCGCGTAAGGTTCTGCAGACGGCGCGTGCCGAAGTCTTCCACGGCGAACGATCCCATCACGCCGCCATAGAACATGGCGCGCTTGAGTGTCTCGCGTGTGACCGCGCCCTGCGAGGCGAGGTAGCCGACGAAGCCGCCGGCGAACGAATCGCCAGCGCCGGTGGGATCACGCACCGCATCCAGCGGGAGAGCCGGCGCGCGAAACGGATGCCGCCCGATGCCGAACGCGCCCTCGCGGAAGAAGATGGTCGCGCCATATTCGCCGTGCTTGATCACCAGCGCCTTCGGCCCCAAGGCCAGCACTTTGAGCGCGGCGCGCGGCAGGTTGGCGTCGTTCCCGATGGCTTTCGCCTCGGCGTCGTTAATCAGCAGCACGTCCATGATCTTCAGCGCTTCGGTCAGCTCGGCGCGCGTGTTGTTGATCCAGTAGTTCATGGTGTCGCCGCACACCAGCGACGCGCCGCGCGCCTGCCGCCGCACGTCCACCTGCAGGGTGGGCTGAATGTTGCCGAGGAAGAGAAACTCGGAAGCGGCGAACTCGGCCGGAACCTTGGGCTGGAACTTTTCGAAGACATTCAGGTGCGTGAAATTCGTCTTCGCCTCGTTCATGCTGCCGTGGTATTCGCCGCCCCAATGGAACGTCTTGCCGGCGATGCGCTCCACGCCTTCCAGGCGCACGCCGCGGCGGCGCAGGACGCCTTCCTGCTCCGGGCCGAAGTCGTCGCCGACCACGCCCACCGGGCGCACTTCGGCAAAGTAGCTGGCGGCCAGAGAAAAATACGTGCACGAGCCGCCGAGTTCCTTCTCAACTCGGCCAAAGGGAGTTTCGATGGTGTCAAACGCAAGCGAACCGACGGCGAGAATGGCGGACATTGGTTATTGGCTATTTGTTATTGAGCGAGAAAGTTTGGCGTCCGTCCCCGTCCGGCAATGACAAATAGCAAATCACAAGTATTTGCCCAGGATCGCGCTCAGGTTCTTCTTCATCTCCGCCGGGATCAGGTCGCGTTGCGTCATGATGGCGCTGGCCAGTGCCGAGCCGCATTGGCAACCGCGCGCGCGCGGCATGCCGGCCACGGCGTGGCGCACGACGGCGCAGGCGTTCTCCGCGTTCTTCCTCAGCACGGCAACGATCTGCTCCACGGTGACCGAGTCGTGCCCCTCGTGCCAGCAGTCGTAGTCGGTGACCATGGCGACGGTGGCGTAGCAGATCTCGGCCTCGCGCGCGAGCTTGGCTTCCTGCAGGTTGGTCATGCCGATCACGTCCATGCCCCAGGAGCGATACACGTGCGACTCGGCCTTGGTCGAAAACTGCGGCCCTTCCATGCACAGATAGGTGCCGCCCAGCTTGCCGTTCACTCCCGCCTTGCTGCAACCCGCGTGCGCGGCGCGCGCGACTTCAGCGCACACCGGATCGGCGAATGCCATGTGCACCACTACCCCGTTGCCGAAAAACGTCGAGACACGCTTGCTCGTGCGGTCGAAAAACTGGTCGGGGATCACGAAGTCGGTGGGCCTGTGCTCTTCCTTCAGCGACCCGACGGCCGAGAGCGAAATGATTCGCTCGGCCCCGAGCAGCTTGAAACCATAGATGTTGGCGCGGAAGTTCAGCTCGCTGGGCATCAGGCGATGCCCGCGGCCGTGCCGCGCCAGGAACGCGACCCTGCGGCCTTCCAGTTCGCCGATTACATACGCGTCCGACGGATCGCCGAACGGCGTTTGCAGCCGAACTTCATGCACGCCGGTGAATCCGGGCATGGAGTACAGCCCGCTGCCGCCAATGATGCCGATTTCTGCGTGCGCCGATGGGGCCATGAGAACTGGCGATTATACAAGAGCGATTTCCGCGTACCGCCGCGGCTCGCGTGGCGGATTGTCGCGATGCTAGAATCGCGTCCTGAGTTTCTTGGATGCGCCGTCTGGTCCAGATCGGGCTCGTTCTCGCGGTTCTGCTGGTTGTCCTGGTGATCACCCTCCATCCGCAGCTGGACCTGGAACCCTCTGCGCTGCGCTTCAAGCAAATACTGCTGCTGCTTGCCTGGGCGCTGGTTGGGCCGAATCTTTTGCCGCGCCGACACCTGGGCCTGGATCCTGCGCCGGTCCGGCGCATCGAGCGTTCCCTGGGGCGGGCATGCAGCGTGCCCTGCCCGATTTGCGTCCTGCTCATCTGAGTTCATTCCCGTCGGGCTTCGACCCGTTACACCCAAAGCCAAAGGTGGGACATGAAGAGAATTCTTTCCGTCGGAAAAATCCGGTCGCTGCTGCGCGAACGCAGCCGGGTCCTGGAGAGCGCAGGATATCGGGTGAGTACGGCCACGAGCGCGGAGCAGGCGCTGCTCCTGCTTGCCGCCGAGCCTTATGAGGCCGTGGTCATTGGGCACGCGGTAAGAGCCGCTTCGCGCCACCGGATCGCCGCCGAAGCCAAGTCCAGGACTCCGGGGATCCGCGTGGTGATGCTGCATGCCGGCAGCATTTCAGAAACGGAGCTGGCCGATGCCGTGATCGCCAGCGACAGCCACAGCCACCTCCTGGAAACCCTGCGAACGCTGGAGGACTTGCGCGCCGGCCGGGCCGCAAGAAAGAGCGGATAGCTCAGCCGGTCGGAAGCATGGCGCGCTCGATGCCGATGTGCGTCAGGTGATGGCGGAAGACGCGGCTGCGCCCGTCGTTGAGTCGCGACCGGCTCAGCATCCGTTGCAGCTCGGCCGCGGTGTATGCCGCGCGCACCGAGGCACGGTACAGCCGCAGCATCTCGCCGGAATACTTCCGCCCGAACCAGCGCACGTGCAGGCCGTGCGTCAGCGCCGATGGCCGCCGCAGGTCGCGCAACAGCACGGCGCCGCCGGGCTTGGCGATGCGGGCGGCCTCGTTCAACAGAGCCAGCGGATCGGCCAGGTGATGCAGCACCGAGTTGCAGGTGACTACGTCGAAGGCGCCGTCATCGAACGGCAGGCGGCCTTCGGGCGCGACGCGCAGCACCTGGAACGAAATCGCCACCTGCGCCTTGGCCGCGTTCTCCCGCGCCTGCTGGACCATGGTCGCCGCGGCGTCAATGCCGGTGATGCGCAGGCCGGGCCAGCGCTGCGCCATCAAAATCGGAATCTGCCCGGGGCCGCAGCCGATGTCGAGGGCCAGCGCGCTTACTGGTCGCAAGCCGAAGCGCGGCGCCAGCAGGCGCGCAAGGTGGTCCACAAACGTGCGATCTATTTTTTCCAGATACGTTTGCGCCGCGGCCGATGCGTAGGCCTCGACTTCGGAGGAGTCGTCCATCACCTCCGGCTCGGGGACGCGTTGCATGGCGAAGATCGGCATGGAGGGGAGAAGACTACGGCGTTGGCGCTGGGGCGTCGAGCGCGAGCGCGCCATCCCGCAGGCGGTTGGTCGTTTCGGCGTCAAAGCTCTCGGCGACGATCACCACATCGCCTGCAACCTGGATCAGCACCGGACCCTCGTCGGTGTTCCAGAGCGTGTTTTCCTTGCCGCTATGCGCCGGAGTAGCGCTGCGGTAGCGCTTGGCCAAACCGGCCGCGTAGTGGCCGGCGAATTGTTGCGCGGCCGCTGGAGACGACCACCGCGAAACGTAAAAGAGCGCCACCTCGGCGGTCGAGGCCGGCATCGCGTCCGCCTTCGAGCCGCCGCCCGGAGACGCGTTGCCGTTCCTCTTTTGCGCCGCGTAGTAGTAGCCGCCGCGCCATGAGGGTGAGAGGTCCCGCGGCACGGGATCCTTCGCGTACTGCTGCAAGAGCAGGAAGGTGTCGAACTGGCCCATGGTGCCCACGTCGAAGCGCACGTAGCCATCACCGGCGAGCGAGTCGAGCGCCGGAACCAGCAGCGGCGTGATCGTCTCGTGGTCGAGGTACGTCTCCGGCTGCATGATGTGGCGCGACGTCGCCGGCGGATTGCGCAGCGCGCCGGCGTACGCCATGTCTTTCCCGCCGCGGGCCAGCAGCGCCGCCGTGAAGCCGAGGCCATAGTTGTAGGCGAAGGTGAGCACCTCGCGCAGGAAGCGCGGAGCGCTCTGGAAGACGGGTGAATCGCCGCCCAGTCCGATGCCGGCGCGCACCATGTTCACGAATTCGGGCAGATCGCGGACCGTCTTGCCCTGCGGGCGCAACTGAAAATCCAGCAGCACGGCCATGCCCTGTCCCTCGGCCACGGCCTGTCGCGCGGCGCCGGCCTCGTCGGAATCCACTAGCGCCTGCAGCTGACGGCGCTCCTCCTCGGGCTCGAGTTTTTTCTTCGACGGCTTGCGATCGGGCGGCTCGCCCGCCCGCTGCCACTTTTCCAGACCTACGCTTTGGTCCTGAAGCGCGTGCGTCAGCTCGTGGGCCAGCACGTCGCGCTGCTGCTGCGGCTCGATCCAGTTCAGCAGGTAAACGGTCTTCTTCTTCGGATCGTAAAAGCCGGCCACCTGCTCGCCCAGCAGTTCCACCAGGAACCTGCTCAGGTTGAAGTCCCGCGGCAGCAGCCCGAGTTTTTTCAGGACGAGTTCGGAGTTCTTCAGGCGCTGCGCGTCTTCGTCGTTCTTCAACCGGTCGCTGACGAACTTCTCAACGTCCTTGCGGCTGGAGAGCTTGCGCTTCACCGAGTGCTTGATTGGCAGGTTCGTGTCGGCGCTCACCCACTTCAGGATCGAATCCACCGAGCGGAACAGGTCTTTGGCTTCCTGTGGCGCGATCTGGTGCTCGGGCTTGGCGGGCGGCTGGGGCTGTGGCGGCGGCTGCGGGGGCCCCTGGGCGACGGCAGCGGCCGCCAGCAGCAGGGCCACCAACAGGGCGAGGGCGCGACGGCCGATCATTCGACTCCAGTGTAACGGGTACTGCGGCAACATTCTCATCCTCGATCAAGGCGGAGCAGTCGAGCTCGACTCGCAGGCTCTGTGTCCAACCGGCTGAACGGCGCGGGAGAGTAGAAAACAACACTGCTTACCTGCGGATTTACGCGGATGAACGCGGATTGTGTCCGTGGTCATCCGCTTTTCTGTTTTCTCTGATCCAGGCACTACAGGCGAGCCACCTGTCCGGCGATCCACTCGGCGACTTCCCGCGTTCCCATCGTCCCGCCAATGTCGCTCGTCGTTTTCTTCGAGCGGAGAGCCGCGGTGACGGCGGTGTTGATTCTGGTGGCGTGATCAGCAAGTCCGAGGTGCTCGAGCATCAGCGCCGCCGTGAGGATCGCGCCCATCGGGTTGGCGACGTTCTTCCCCGCCAGCGGCGGCGCGGAGCCGTGCACCGGCTCGAACATCGACGTCCGTCCCGGATGTATGTTCCCGCTCGCCGCCATCCCGAGCCCGCCCTGGAGCGCCGCGGCGAGGTCGGTGATGATGTCGCCGAACATGTTGTTGGTCACGATCACGTCAAACGCCTTCGGCTCGCGGACCATTTGCAGGCAGAGCGCGTCAATGTACATGTGCGACGACTGCACGTCGCTGTACTCGCCTGCGACCAGCCTGAACACGCGCTGCCACAGGCCGCCGGCGTAGGTCATGACGTTGGATTTGTCGGCCATCAGCAGCCGCTTGCGCGGGCGCCGGCGCGCCAATTCAAAAGCGTAGCGAATGATGCGCTCTACGCCCTTGCGCGTGTTCACGTCTTCCTGCGTGGCGATTTCGTCGGGAGTATCTTTCTTCAGCACGCCGCCGGCATCGAGATACGGGCCCTCGGTGTTCTCACGGACGACGACGAAGTCCACGTCCTCGGGCTTGCAGTTCTTCAGTGGACACAGCGATTCGTCGAGCAGCTTTACCGGGCGCAGGTTCACGTAGAGGTCCATCTGAAAACGCATGCCGAGCAGCGTTTCCTTGGCATGGATGTTCGAGGGCACGCGCGGATCGCCGAAAGCGCCGAGCAGGATGGCGTCGAAGTCGCGCCCCAGCATCGCGAAGCCGCCGGGCGGAACGGTTGTGCCGTCGCGCAGGTAGCGGTTGGCGCTCCAGTCGAGCTCGGTGAAGGTGAGCGGCGCGCCCGAGGCGCGCAGCACGCGGACCGCCTCGCCGATCACTTCCGGACCAATGCCGTCGCCGGGAATCACGGCAATGCGTTTGTTGGTGCTGGCGGCTGAAGCCACGAGCGACACAATATCAGAAGCAGTTCACAGGACCGAATGCTTGCACGTTGTAGCGGCGGGCGCCCTCGCCCGCCGGCGCGCAACTGGCGAATATCGGGAGGGCCCATTGCATGTGGCGCGGGCGCCCTCGCCCGCGCACTCACACCACAACAGCCCATGTTGGAGCTCTACAGCGGCTCCCGCGGCCCGAACCAGGAGCGATTTATAATCGATTGTTTGATATGAGTGATCGTGCGCTCCAGGAGCGGCTGGTTGCGAGCCCGACGCGCATGGGCGAATACCTTGGCGCGCCGGCGGTGGCCGGGTATGGCGACACGGCCGTCGAGTTCGCCGCGCTGCGCCGCGCCTGCGGCATCACCAGCCTGACCTGGCGCCAGCGCTTCCTGGTTCGCGGGCCCGACCGTGTCCGCTGGTTGAACGGCATGGTCACCAACAACATTCGCGGCCTGGACCCGAATCGGGGCGTGTACTCGTATCTGCTGAACCCGCAGGGGCGGATCCTGGCCGACATGGTCTGCTTCAATTGCGGCGACCACCTGGTGATCGAAACCGACGCGGCCCAGGTCGCCGGCCTGCGCGAGGCGCTGGAGAAGTACATCATCATGGACGAGGTGGAACTCGCCGACGCCGAGCCGGACACGAAGTTTGCGGTGACTGGCCCGCGCGCCGCCGAAGTCCTTCGCAGCGCCCTGGCATGGAGCGAGGACCTGGCCACGCTGGCCCCGCTCCACATGCGCGACGTTTCGTGGCATGGCGCCACCCCGACCGTGATACGCACCGACTTCGCCGTCCTACCCAGCTTCGAGGTCTGGCTGCCGGCAACCGTTGCCGCCGAACTGTGGCAATCGCTGCACGATTCCGGAGCAACGCCGGTGGGCTACGAAGCGATGGAGCTGCTGCGCGTGTGGGCCGGGCGTCCGCAGTATGGGGCAGACATCAGCCAGCGCTACCTGCCGCAGGAAACCGCGCAGGACCGCGCCCTGCACTTCAACAAGGGATGCTACGTCGGCCAGGAGATTGTGGAGCGCATACACTCGCGTGGCCTGGTGCATCGCCTGTTGGCTGCGTTTGCGGTCAACGGACCGCCGCCCGCCGCCGGCGCCAGGATTCAAGTGGACGGCAAAGACGCGGGCGAGGTCACCAGCGCGGCGTCGCTGCCGCTGGAGTCGGGCGCGAAGACGGCGGCGCTCGGGTACATTCGGCGCGAAGCCGCCGCGCCGGGCACGGCGGTTCAAGTTGGAGGATCTTCGGCCACGGTCGTGAGGCCTCCGATTCAGTGAGTTATGGCGATTACTTGAGGTAATACATACATTCCTTTCCGAGTGAGATTGCGATGTCGCCGAAGAACGAACCCGAACTGAAAGTCACCGATCGCCGGCTGTTCAACGCCGAAGGCGAGTTGCGCCCCGATGTGGTTGACGAAGAGCGCCGGCAGGAAACCGCTCCGTCGCCGCCTCTGCCTGCCGCTGAGACCACGCCTGCCGCGAACGCCGCTCCGGCCGCTCCGCCGCCAATCTCAGCCGAGGAGCATCAAGCCAGCCACAGCGCCTTCCGCGACGCCGGCGCGAAGGTCGACGACATTCTGCGCGAAGCGCTGGGGAACCAGCATCATCCGGAAAAGCTCCAGGTCAGCTTCGAGAGTCTGGTCGCGTCAATGTACATGACGGCGATGATGCAGCTCGGTATGCTGCACGAAAAAGGCGAGCAGCCCCAGGTGGACCTGGTGGGCGCGCGCCACACCATTGACACGCTCTCCATGCTCGAGGAGAAAACGCGCGGTAATCTGACCGAGGGCGAGCGCGCCGTCCTGCAGGACGCGCTCTTCCGCCTGCGCATGGCGTTCGTCGAGATCACCAACATGCTCACGCGCCAGCCCGCGCCGGGCGAGCCGACCGTCGGCCAGCGATGAAAGCAACCCTTACCGTGCTCGGTTCGGGGACGTCGATGGGCGTCCCCACCATCGGCTGCGGCTGCGCCGTGTGCACCTCCCGCGATCCGCGCGACCGGCGCACGCGTCCCTCGGTGCTGGTGGAGTTCGATGGCCACACCGTGCTCATCGACACCACGCCCGACTTCCGCGAGCAGGCCATCCGCGAAGGCATCCGCACGCTCGACGCCGTGCTCTACACCCACGGCCACGCCGATCACATCCTGGGCCTCGACGACCTGCGCCCGCTCAGCTTCCGCACCGGCAACATTCCGCTCTACGCCCATCCTGAAACGCTGGCTACGCTGCGCAGCATCTTCCGCTACATTTTTGACAACGATTACAAGTACGGCGGGCTGGCCAAGGTCGAGCTCAAGGAGATGACCGGGCCGCTCGACCTGTTCGGCGTGTGTTTTGAGCCGGTGCCGGTCATGCACGGCGACGCCACTATCCACGGCTATCGGGTGGGAAACATGGCGTACCTCACCGACCACAGCGAGATTCCTGACGCGTCGATGGCCCGCCTGCGCGAGCTCGACATTTTGTTTTTGGACGCTCTGCGCCGCAAGCCGCACCCCACGCACTCGACGCTGGAGAACTCGCTGCGCCTTGTGGAAGAGCTGAAGCCGCGCCGCGCTTTCTTTACGCATATTTCGCACGACCTCGGCCACCAAGAAACCAACGGCGCGCTGCCCGAACACGTCCGCCTGGCGCACGACGGCCTGAAACTGGAGTTTGAATTGTGAAAACCAGCATTCAGCAGTCAGCATTCAGCCTCCGATGGGCCTCGGCGAAAGTGCGCATTCGCACCCCGGATGTGCAAGGGCCGAATGCTGAGTGCTAACTGCTGAGTGCTTTGCATCATGCAGATCTTTCGCCAACTCGACCAAGTCCCCGCGAACTACGGGCCCAGTGTGCTCAGCGTGGGCAACTTCGACGGCGTGCACCTGGCGCACCGCAACGTGCTGCGTGAGGTGGTGGAGCGGGCGCGGGAGCTGGGCGCCCGCGCCCTGGCCGTCACCTTCGACCCACACCCGGTGCGCGTGCTGCGGCCCGGGTCGAAGACGCGCATGCTCACGCCAACCGAGGCGAAGCTCGAGCTGCTCAGGGCCGCCGGCCTCGACGCCGTGCTGGTGCTGCCCTTCACACGCCAGCTTTCCGAAATGTCTCCCGCCGACTTTGCGCGGCGGATCCTGGCGGAGAAGCTGAACGCACGCGAGGTACACGAGGGTTTCAATTTTCGCTTCGGACACGACGCCGCCGGCGATGTTCGGCAGCTCGAGGCGCTGGGCCGCGAGCTTGGCTTTTCCCTGCGTGTGTATCCGGAAATGCGGGTGCGCGGCGACGTGGTGTCATCGAGCCGCATCCGGCAGCTCATTGCCGAAGGCCGTGTGACGCGCGTGCAGCGGTTGCTCGGCCGGCCGTTCAGCATCGCCGCTCCGCCCGCCAGCGGCCGCGGAGTCGGACACAGGTACACCGTCCCTACCATCAACCTCGCCCGCTACGACGAACTCCTTCCCGGCGACGGCGTGTACATAACCTGTACGGAAGTTGGCGGGGAGTGCTTCCAGTCGGTGAGCAACGTGGGCTCACGGCCCACGTTCGACGGCGCCGGCTTCGCGGTGGAGACGCACCTGCTGAACTTTCATCCCATCGAGGTCGCGCCGGAGAGCGACGTGAAGCTTTCGTTCCTGTACCGGCTGCGTCCGGAGATCAGGTTTCCCGGCGTGGAGGCGCTGCGCGCCCAGATCGCGCGCGACGTGAAGCGCGCACAGCGGTACTTCCGGGCGTGCGAGGCCCGCAACCTGGCGGCCAAACGCTAGCCTCGCCCTCGCGTACAATCCCTCACTCGTGTCCGCCATCGCGCAGAATCCGCAGCTGACCGTCGGCCCGGCCCAGCGCAAGACGCTCATCGCCGCCGCGCTCGGCTGGATGCTCGATGGCTTCGACGTCATGCTCTACGCGCTCGTGCTGGCGCACGTGATGCGCGACCTGGGCATGTCGAAAGCGACCGCCGGGCTGCTCAACACCCTTACTTTGCTGGCTTCGGGCATCGGTGGTGTGATGTTCGGGCTCGTCGCCGACCGCATCGGGCGCACCCGCGCCCTGATGCTCAGCATTCTGACGTACTCGATCTGCTCGTTTGCCTCGGGCCTGTCCACTTCCATCCTCATGCTCGCCGCCTTCCGGTTCATCCTCGGACTCGGCATGGGCGGCGAGTGGAACACGGGCGCCACGCTCGTCGCCGAAACCTGGCCGACACATCTGCGCGCCAGGGCCATCGCCCTGGTCCAAAGCTCGTGGGCGATCGGCTACGCGCTGGCGGCGCTCACGTCGTGGACCGTGCTGCGGCGCTGGAACTGGCGCGCCGTGTTCTTCGTGGGCGTACTGCCCGCCCTGGTCACGCTCTGGATTCGCAAAGACGTGCCTGAATCGGAAATGTGGAAGTCGCGCCAGGGGAGCGGTTCCGGCGAAACCCAGCCGACGGTTGCATTCCGCGAGATTTTTTCGCGCCGCTGGGTTCGACCAACGCTCGCGCTGCTTTTCATGAACTTTTTCGGCATGTTTGCCTGGTGGGGACTGTTCACGTGGGTGCCGGCGTACTTGTCGCTGCCTGCCGGTGAAGGCGGACGCGGCTTCCCTGCCGCCCAGGTCACAACCATGCTCGTGGTGCTGAACCTGGTGGGCATGTTCCCCGGCTACGCCGGCTTCGGCTGGGTGGCCGATAAGATCGGCCGGCGGCGCAGCGTCGTCCTCTACACGACGATGGCGGCGCTGCTGGTGCCGCTCTACGCCATTGCGCGCGATCCGATGGCGCTGCTCGTCCTCGGGACGCCGGTAGCCTTCTTCGGCACGGGATTCTTTTCCGGCTCGGGAATTATCGCCAGCGAGGTGTTCCCGACCGACGTCCGTGCCCGCGCGCTCGGCTTCACCTACAACGGCGCGCGCACCCTCAGCTCGATTGCGCCTTCCGTCATTGGATGGGTGGGGCAGCACTACGGCCTGAGCTGGGCCTTCGGCTTGTGCGGCGTGTCGTTCTTCCTGGCAGCGCTGGCCGGCATGCAGTTGCCGGAGACGAAGGGCAAGCCGCTCGAATAACCAGTGGATAGCGCATCGTGAGTAGCAAACCTGCCCGAGGGGACGTCACTATCCACTCTCCGCTATCCGCTCTCCACTGTCTGAATGATGATCGTCCCCGCCAGCACCAGCGCAACGCCCAGCGCCTGGCTCCAGAACAAGCCTTCAGCGAGGAACGCCGCGGTCAGCAAAATCGCGAACACGGGCTCAAGACAGCTGGTGACCACGGCGCGCGTCGCGTCGAGCTCCGCCAGCCCTGAGAAGTAGAGGGCGTATCCGATCAGGATGGAGACCAGCGCGAACAGCGCCATGAACTCCCATTGCGCGGCGGAGTAGTGTGCCGCCGCGATCTTCCACGGCGGGTTCACCACCGCCCAGAACGCCGACGCTCCGAGCATGGCGTAGGTGAAAACCGCCCAGCGGTCGTAGCGCTCGAGCAGGCCGCGTCCCATCACGTTGTAGAAGCCGAAGGCGACGGCCGCGCCCAGGCCGGCAGCCACCCCCGCCGGAACCAGCCGGATTTCAGCGCGGCCCAACCCGATGGCGAGCGCGCATCCGGCGACGGCGAGCAGGACCGCGCTCACCCGTTGCGCAGTGGCGCGCTGCAGTCCGCGCGCCACCATCCACGAGAGCACGAGAATCGGGCACAGGTATTGCAACGTGATGGCGGTAGCGACCGTGGTCCTTTGCACGGCGAGGTAATAGAAGTAGTTGGAGGCTGCAATTCCCGCCGTTCCGATCAGAAGGCAGCGGACAAAGTCAGCAGCCGGCATGCGAAACGCCGCGCGCCCGCGGACGAGCAGCAGCGCCGGCAGCAGCACCAGCAGCGAGAGGGTGACGCGGGTCTGCGAGAGGATGAGCGGGCCCAACGGCTGGCCGCCGGTTGCACTGGCGAGCAGCTTGCCGGTAAAGACAGCGCGCGCCATCGCCGCCGACGCAGCCCAGCACAACGCCGCGCCGGCTATATAGAAGTATCCGCGAATGGGATGTGCGTTGATTGCGATTGGATATTCCCAGTCAGGAAAGCGCTTCAAAGCTTAATGCGATTCGAGCGCGTTCAGCAGTTCTTCGAGGCGCCGGGGATCGAAGCCGATCACCACTTCTTCGCCCACCACCACCGTGGGCGTGGTGCGGCTGTGGTAGCGGCGCACCATGTCCCGCAGCGCGCCGCGGTCGGCGGAAACGTCGCGCTCCTCAAAGGCCACTCCTCTCGCCGAGAGGAGTTCCCGCATCACCAGGCACGGCGGTCAGCCGGGCGTCAGGAAAAGCTGCACGCGCAGTTGCGGCATGGGGCTGAGAGTATGCACGCGTCGAGGGCGAACGCACAATGTTTGATGCGCGTGGAACCAGGAAAGTTCTTACCGAACAGGCGCCGCGGGCGTCGCAGCCGGCTATGAATCCAGCTCGATGGTGTAACTGATCGCGGTCCCTTTCTTCAGCATTGCGGACACCGAGCAATACTTCCCCTCCGACAGCCGTACCGCATCCTCCACCGCTTTGCGCGCCACCTTGCCGGAAACTCTGTAGACCAGCTTGATCGTGGTGAATACCTTGGGCGGCGTCTCGGCGCGCTGCGCTTCGGCGCGGACCTCCACACGCGTGAACGGCTCGCGTTTCTTCCGGAGAATGGAAACGACGTCCGTCGCCGTGCAGCCGCACAGCGCGATCAGCACCATTTCCATCGGCCCGGGAGCAGTGTTGCGTTCGCGGTCCGAATCCATCGGAACGGTGTGATTGCTTGTGCCGGTCGCGACGAAGCGCTCGCCATCAACCCAGATTGCGCAAGCCGTGGTGTGCATTCGCTATCTCCTGTTGTCCGTCTGCGGCTCGGGATGAATCAGCACTTTGAAGATTTCCGGCACTTCCTGCTTGAAGCGGATTTCCAGCGCGGTCTGCACGTCGTGAACGCGCGCGAGCGAAAGATTGTCGGCAAACGTGCAATGGCAAGTCATGTGGATGCGGTTGCGCACGCGCGTGAGGGTCAGCTCGTGCAGGTCCTCCACTTCGGGAAACTCGCGCGCCACGCTGCGCAGGCGGCGCTCCATGCGCGAATCGTGCAGCACTTCGTCCGGTGTCTCGATGGTCGCCAGCTCGCTTTCGATGTGAGTAAGGATGCTGGCGATTTCCGGCAGCTCCTCGCGCATTTCCGCTTCGAGACGGGTCACGCGGTCGTGTGCGTCCTTCAGCGTGAGCGATTCGTCGAGCTCCAAGTGCTGCTCCACGTGAAGCCGGCCGCCCAGGTCCTGCACGCTCACGTCGTGGACAACCAGGTTGTTCCTCGTCGCGACGCCGCGGATGCGGTCAAAAATGTTCTCGGTGAGCGAGGCGCGCGGCACCGAGTGCACCACCACGTCGGCATCGGGCAGCACCCGGTGCACTGCTTCGGTCACCGCTTCGGCCACCTGCTCGGAGCGCTGGAAAGTCACGCTGCGCGCCAGCGCGACGGAGAGATCGGCGAAGTAACGGTTGCCGGCGCGCCGTATCCGGACACGCTCCACGCCGACCACGCCATCCTCGCGCGCCACTTCTTCCACGATGCGCGTGCGAATGCCGGCCGGGGCGGCGTCGAGCAGGGCGTCAATCGTCTGCCGCGCCAGCCGCGAGCTTACATACACAGTCACGCCTGCCACGGCGAGGCCGGCGACGATATCGGCATACGCGAGGCTGGGCACGCCGAGGCGGTCGCCAAGCACCACCAGCGCGAGTCCCACGATCACCACCGTGCTTGACCACACGTCGGTGGAGAAATGAAGCGCGTCCGCCTCCAGGGCCTGGCTGTCGTATTTGATTGCCACGCGGCGCAGCGCCCGCGAACGCCACGCGTCCAGCATGATCGAGACAAACATGACCACGAATGCCGCCACGCTGGGCTCGATGTGGATGTGGTGGAGCGTGACGCGGCGTATCGCCTCGAACACGATCCAGGCGCAAGTGAGCAGCAGAAGGCCGGTTTCGAGAAAAGCGGAAAAATTCTCGACCTTGCCGTGGCCGTACTGATGGTCGGCGTCGGCGGGCTTGTCGGAGACGCGCACCGAAAAAAGCGTGATCAGCGCCGCGCCCAGATCGAGCGCCGAGTGCGCCGCTTCAGACAGAATTCCGAGCGACCCGGTGCTGATTCCCACCAGTGCCTTCAGCGCGGTAATCCCGACCGCGGCCAGCACCGATGTGAGCGCCACCTGGCGCTTCTCGGCGCGCATTATTTCGCCGCTGATGGCCTGCGTTCCCACCCCTCGATTATCGCTGCTGACCTCGGCGGTAGCAAAGCAAAGCGGCGCCGCAACCGCGGAGCACCGCACGTGCAACGCCCAGCACCCGTCTGTGCGGCAGTCTGCCTCAGTTGGCTGTGCTAGCATCTTGACTTTGAGCGCGTTTCGGAGATCGCTTTGACTTTGAAGCCACTGGCCGGCTTCCTGATCCTGCTTGCAGTTTCCGCCGGGATTGCGCAGCAAACACCGGCAGCTCCGGCGAAGCCCGCGCCGCAGCAACCGTCAACTTCAGCCCCCAAGCCCGCCGCGCCGGCAACTCCATCCGCCAAGCCTGAAGCTGGCGCCACAGCGCCCGCCGAAATTCCGCCCACCGCTCCGGTCATCACCATGCCCGGCATTTGTCCGGAAAAGGCCCCCGGCGCCGCCGCGGCAGACTGTTCCACCGTGATCACGCGCGCGCAGTTCGACGAGATGCTCACCGTGATCGCGCCCAACGCTCCGCCCGGTGTGCGCGCGCAACTCGCTAACCAGATCATCCGGACGACGGTGATGGCGCATGCCGCGCAGTCTCGCGGCGTGGGCTCCGCCCCCGCCGATCAGCAGGTGCTGCGCTTTGCGCGCATGGAGGTGCTCAGCCAGCTCCTCGATCGCCGCTTGCGCGCCAAGGCCGAACAGATCACGCCCGAGGCCGTGGAGTTCTATTACAAGGGCAACGATTTGAAGTTCCAGGAGGCGAAGCTGCAGCGCATTGTCGTGCCCCGCAACCAGCCCGCTTCCGCGCCGAAAATGAGCGACGCCGATCGTGCCAAGCTGGCGCAGCAACTTCACGAGCGGGCCGTCAAGGGCGAAGACTTCCAGGCACTGCAGCGAGAGGCCTACGAGAAATTGCAAATGGCCGCGCAGCCGCCCAGCGTGGACCTCGGCACGCGGCGCCGCGGCACGCTTAACCCGGCGCACGAAGAGGTCATCTTCGCGCTTCAGCCGGGCGGAATTTCGCCCGTTTTGAGCGACGGCGAGGGCGACTACATCTACAAGCTCGAATCCAAGCGCACGCTGCCGCTCGACGAAGTACGCGACAACATCAAGCAGATCCTCGCTGCCGAGGCATATCGCCGCGACTTGCAGCAGATCTTCGGCGACTTCAAGCCCGTTCTCAACGAGCAATACTTCAAGACCGGCGCGCCCCCGGCGCCGCCACAGGCCCCCACGATGACTCAGCCGAAGTAGCGTTTGATCCATAAACGGAGCAGGCATGGAAAGCGTGCTGGTGACCGGCGTGGCGGGAAACCTGGGACGCCGGCTGCTTCCCCAGCTCGCTGGAATGCGCGTGATCGGCGTGGACTTCGTGGAGCCGCGCGGCGAGCAGCCCGCGCGCTTCGTCCGCATGGACCTGGGCGTGGAAGACTCATGCCCCGGCCTGGTCAAGCTGATCCGCGAGGAGCAGCCCGCGTGCGTGATTCACCTCGCGTTCGTGCTCGACGCGGTGCGCACCGGCGTGCTGGATCCGGAGCGCATGTGGCAGATCAACGTGGCCGGCACCGCGCGCGTGATGGAAGCCATTACCGAAGCCGGCCGCCGCGGCGTCGAGGTGCGCAAGTTCATTTTTCCCAGCAGCGTCTCCGCCTACGGCCCAAACCTGCCCGGACCGGTGAAGGAAGACTTCCCGCTCGGCGGGCACTCACTTCCCTACGCCATCCACAAGCGGGAGTGCGACCTGGTCGTGCAGCAGCGCGCCGCCAGCATCAGTCCCTGCCGGACGTTCATTCTTCGTCCGCACATTTTCGTTGGGCCGAGCGTGGAGAACTACCTCGTGGCCGGGCTGCGCGGCACGCCCTCGGGCGCGGGACTGCGCGCGCAACGCATGCGCGAGCGCGGAAAACGCCTGCCCATGATCGTGCCCTGGGGCGACAAATATTTGCGGCATCGCTGCCAGTTCGTTCATGTGGATGACGTGGCGCGCCTGCTGGCGTGGATCGTGCGCCGTCCAGACGCCGGTCCGCAGGTCACCATCCTGAACGTGGGCGGCCGCGGGATTCCGCCCTCGCTCGGCCGCTGCGCGGAAATCGCCGGCGCCAAGCTCGTCCAGTTGCCCACGCGCGCCCTCGCCAGGCTCGCGCTGGAGATCACCTGGCGCATGGGCATCTCCGGCTTCCCGCCGGAAGCGTTTCCCTACCTGACCGGCGAGTACATCATGGACCTGGGAAACCTTCAGCGGTTCCTCGGCGCCGACTTCGAGCGCGTGATCCGCTACACGGTGGAAGACGCCGTCCGCGAAAGCGTGCGCCGCGAGCCCGCCGCGGCGACAGCAACCGCCTTGGCGACGTGAACCAACAGTGTTTCCCACAAGGGACACAAAGGAACGACGAAGGGCGTTGGCCGATGCCCCTGGTGTGTTTTTTGCGCCCTTCGTGTGAACAGTTCTACTTCGTCCCGCGGTGAAGGCCCGCGATCCCGAACGTGTACGGCGTCCAGTTCACTTCGCGGAAGCCGGCGCGCTCCATGCGCTCCCGCATTTCGCCGGGCGCGGGAAAGCGCTCGACCGACTCCGGCAGGTACGAGTACGGGCCGCGCACGCCGGAGATAAGCGTGCCGATCTTGGGCAGCACGCGGCGGAAGTAGAAGCCGTAGAGCCTGCCGAACACGCCGCCGGGCTCGCCGAAGTCCAGGATTCCCACTTCCCCGCCCGGCGCCAGCACGCGAAGGATTTCGTCGAGACCAGCCTGGTAGTTGGCGAGGTTGCGGAAGCCGAACGAGCTGACCACCAGGTCGAAGCTGCCGTCGGCAAACGGCATGTGGAGAGCATCGGCTTCCACCCAGCGCAACGGTTTGCCTGTCGACTTCGCGCGCGCACGCTCCAGCATCGCCGCGGAAAAATCCACGCCCGTAATCGGATTGACGCCCGGCCCGCCGCCCGCCGCCCCGGCGTGCTCACGCACGCGCAGCATCGCCTGCGCCATGTCGCCGGTACCGCAGCACAGGTCGAGCACGCGCGCCTGCGGACGCCGCAGGATGTGGGCAAACGTCCGCGCCGTGCGCCGCCACCACAGGCGGTCAACGTTGCAGGAGAGAAGATGGTTCAGCAGGTCGTAGCGCGGCGCGATGTCGGTGAACATCTGCCGCACCTGCTCGGCGGCCGCGCGCTCGTCTGTCGCCCCGGCTGGAGCCGCACCGTCTGCCGTCTTCCGAAGGGCCTGCGACATTTGTTATTTGTGATTTGTTATTGGCTATTTGTTATTTCTAGACGGGCAACGTGATTGCAACAACAGCGGGGGACCTGAAAAGAATAACAGTTGGCAAATCACAAATAACAAATGGCCAATAACCAATAGCAAATCAGGTTTTGGAGAGCCGCCTGACGTCCTCCACCGCGCTCCTCACCGTGCTCTCCGGCACTCCGGCCACGATTTCCACCTCGCCGATGTCCACCGGCAGCACGAAGCGCGGCACGCCATTCGATGTCTTCTTGTCGACCGCCAGCCGGCGCAGCAGGCCGGAGGCGCTCGAAGTCACGCGAGGCAGCGGCGCGTACGCGCGGATCAGGTCGATCACCCGCTGCGACTGCTGCGGGCTGATCTGACGCATCTCTTCCGCGATGCGGCACGCCGCCACCATGCCCCAGGCCACCGCCTCGCCGTGCAGGAAGCGGCGATACCCCGTGTCCGCCTCGAGCGCGTGGCCAAGCGTGTGTCCGAAGTTCAGTATGCGGCGCAGGCCGTTCTCGCGCTCGTCGGCGCCCACCACTTCGGCCTTCACGCGCACGCACGCCGCGATCAGCCACTCGAGCGCCTGCCGCTCGCGCCCGAGGATTGCTTCGCGGTTCTCCTCCATGAAGCGGAAGATGGCGGGGTTGCGGATCACGCCGCACTTCAGCGCCTCGTACAACCCGGCGCGATACTCGCGCTCGGGCAGCGTGGCCAGGACCGCCGGGTCAATGATCACCAGCCGCGGCTGATGAAACGTGCCGACCAGGTTCTTTCCGGCGCGAAGGTTCACGCCCGTCTTGCCGCCGATGCTGGCGTCCACCTGCGCCAGGAACGTGGTCGGCGCCTGCACCACGTCAACACCGCGCATGTACACCGAACCGAGGAAGCCGGCCACGTCGCCCACCACGCCGCCGCCCAGCGCCACAACACAGGCGCCGCGATCGGCGCCGCGGCGCGCCAGCTCGGCGGCGAGTTTCTCCAGCGACGCGAGCGTCTTGTGCCGCTCGCCGTCGGGCATGGTGATGACGTCGAACTTGAGTTTCGCCGCGCGCAGCGATTTCCCGAGCGGCGCCGACCATCGCCGCTTGACCGGCGTCACCGTGATCACAAAAACGCGCGCCGGACGTTCCAGCGCCGCCACGATGTGCTCGCCGGCGTGGCGCAGCAATCCCGAGCCGATCAGCGCGTCATACGGACGCGGCCCGACGTTGACCTGGACTTGCTCCATCTCGATGACCTCTCCCTCGGATCAACGCGGAAAAACACGGATCACAAGCGGCGTGTTCTGTGTCATCCGTGTAAACCTGTGGTACGAGCTCGGCTCTTCGTTCACGATGATAACGCAGCGTCGCGGGCGTTCGGTCAGGCGGCGGGTGTTACCATCGAAAGTTGCTCTGCGCGTTGCGTGCATGCCTGTCGCGCTGCGCGTTGCGGAACGCCATGGCCCCAACCCCTTCGGAATTCGACTTTCTCGTCATCGGCGCCGGGATCGCCGGCCTGCGTGCGGCGATCGAGCTCGCGCCCGCCGGGCGCGTCCTGGTGCTGGCCAAGGGCGAGTGGACCGAGTCGGCCACGCAGTACGCCCAGGGAGGCATCGCCGTCGCCCTCAGCGACGAGGACGAAATCAGCCTCCACCTGCATGACACGCTCGCCGCCGGCGACGGCCTGTGCAACGAAGCCGCCGCCCGCGTCCTGGTGGAAGAAGGTCCCGAACGCATCCAAGAGCTGATCGCCTGGGGCGCCGAGTTCGACCGCAGCGGCACCAAACTCACGTTCGCCCGCGAGGGCGCCCACAGCCGCAGCCGCGTGCTGCACGCCCATGGCGACTCCACCGGACGCGAGATCGGACGCGCGCTCTACGCCCGCGCCGCCGCTCTGCCGCAGATCACGTTTTCCGAATTTGAGTTTACCGCCGAACTGTGGGCCGACTCCGGCCGCGTCTGCGGCGCCGAACTGATCAATCGAGACGGCAGCCGCTCGCGCGTCCGCGCCCGCGCCGTCCTGCTCGCCACCGGAGGGCTGGGGCAGGTTTATCGCGAAACAACCAATCCCACCGTCGCCACCGGTGACGGCGTCGCCATGGCCTTCCATGCCGGCGCCGAAATCACCGACATGGAGTTCGTGCAGTTCCACCCCACCGCGCTTTACCTGAAAGGTGCGCCGCGCTTCCTGCTCTCGGAGGCGCTGCGCGGCGAAGGCGCCTACCTGCGCAATGCGGCGCTGGAGCGCTTCATGCCGAAGTATCACGAGATGGCGGAGTTGGCGCCGCGCGACGTCGTCTCGCGCGCCATCGCCAACGAGCTGGCAGCCAGCAAGGACCCCGATGCGGTTGTCTACCTCGACATGACGCACCTGAACGGCGAGCGCCTGCGCAAGCGCTTTCCGCGGATCTACTCCACCTGCATGCAGTACAACCTCGACATCGCCGCCGAGATGGTTCCCGTGCGTCCGGCCGCCCACTATGCCATGGGCGGCGTGCGCACCGATCTGGAAGGACGCACCGGCCTCGCCGGACTCTACGCCGCGGGCGAAGTTGCCGGCACCGGCGTGCACGGCGCCAATCGCCTCGCCAGCAACTCGCTGCTCGAAGGCCTCGTGTTCGGCGCGCGCGCCGGCGCTGCGATGCGTGAAGAAGGGCCCGCTCCCGGCCCCGCAAAGCGCCAGAACCCGCCACGGCCGGCGAACTCAGCCGCCGCCGATCCTGAAGTCCCGATTGCGGCCATTCGCGAGCTGATGTGGAACAACGTTGGCGTGGTGCGCACGGGCGCCGGTCTGAAGCAGGCAGTTGCCGATCTGGAGCGCCTTGGCTCGCTGCTGCCGGCGGGCGCTTCGCGCCGCCAGATCGAAGCGTGGAATATGCACACCGTCGCGCAGCTCATCACGCGCTCGGCGCTGGCGCGCCAGGAGAGCCGCGGAGCGCACTACCGCGCCGATTTCCCTGCCCGCGACGACCAGCGCTTCAAGAAGCACTCGGTTGTGCGCGGCGACGCGGCAGTGATCTTCGAGTAGGTAAAGAATCTTCACCACAGAGGAAAAAACCGCAGAGACAAATCTCTCCGGTCCTCTGTGTTCCTTGTGTTTTAGGCTTTTACTTTCGCGGGAAACGCGACCGACGCCCCCACCGAGATCGCCAGCACCAGAATCACGACGCCCAGTGCGACGAAGATTGGTATCTCATACCTGGCCGAGAGCAGCATCTTCACGCCGATAAACATCAGGATGACGGCCAGGCCGTAGTGCAGGTAGTGGAACACCTGCATCATGCCGGCCAGCGCGAAATAGAGCGCCCGCAGGCCCAGTATCGCGAAGACGTTCGACGTGTAAACGATGAATGGGTCTTTGCTGATGGCCAGGATCGCGGGTATCGAGTCGAGCGCGAAAACGACGTCGGTGGTCTCCACCACCAGCAGCACGGCAAACAGCGGGGTGGCGAAGGTGCGGGTGTCGCGCTTCACGAAGAAGCGGTCGCCCTCGTAGTCCGAGGTGATCGGAATCCAGCGCCGCGCCAGCCGCAGGACAATGTTCTTCTCCGGCTCCACGTCTTCGTCGCTCTTTCGCAGCAGCGTGAACCCGGTGTAGATGAGGAACACGCCGAACACGTAGATGATCCAGTGGAAGCGGTTGATCAGGCCCACGCCCGCCAGGATGAACAGCCCGCGCATCACCAGCGCGCCCAGGATCCCCAGCGTGAGCACCTTGCGCTGGTACTGCTCCGGCACCTTGAAGTAGCCGAAAAGCACCAGGAAGACAAACAGGTTGTCCACGCTGAGGGACTCTTCGATCAGGTAGCCGGTGGCGAATTCCAGGGTCTTCTGCGGCCCGCGCCAGATGTAAACCAGCACGGCAAAGGCGGCGGCCAGGCCGACCCAGAAGGCCGTCCACCACATCGCTTCGCGGAACTTGATGGCATGCGGCTTGCGCTGGGCCAGAAAAAAGTCCATCGCAATCATGGCCAGCACGAAGACGTTGAAGCCAATCCAGAAGGCGGGACCTTCCATCCGCTAAGTAGAAAGGAAAAAGACAAAAGGCAAAAGAAAAAAGTGCGTACCACCGCAGAGGCACAGAGACAAACGCGACGCAGGCGCCTGATCCCGCTTTTCTCTGTGTCGCCGCCTCTGTGGCGGAAGTTCTCGCAAGCGACGCGCCGCTTACGCCTTCACCGCAAAATCGAACAGATCCGGACGGGAGTAGTGGCCGGTCACGTCGAGCGTCATGCTCTCGCGATCGATCTGGGTGAGATCAAGATCAGCCACCAGCAACTGCTCCTCCGCGCCCAGCGGCCCGGCAACGTATTTTCCGTCCGCGCCGATGATGGCGCTTCCGCCGCGCAGCAGGAGATCATCCGGCGCCATTCCCTCCGGCCGCTTCAACTCCGCGGGCAGGTCGCGCACGCGCAGAATCTGTCCGGCAGCGAGGACGAAGCATCGCCCTTCGAACGCGTAGTGGCGGCTGGCGATCTGCAGCATCTCGTGGACGTGCGGCCACAGAGCAATGTGCACCTGCTCACCGCTGTTGTGCAGCACCTGCCGCGCGAGCGGCATCCAGTGCTCCCAGCACACCAACGCGCCTACGCGCACGCCGTGCGCTTCCACCGAGCGCAAGCCGCGCGCATCGCCCTGTCCCCACACCAGCCGCTCGGTGAAGGTCGGCACCAGCTTGCGATGCCGGTTGAGCAGCGCGCCGTCGGGACCGAGGGTCAGGATGCTGTTGTAGAGCGTGCCATGTCCCGGCCCGCTGTCCACGCGCTCGTTGATGCCGATCACGATGGCGATCTTCAGCCGTGCCGCCGCCTCCGACAGCGCCTGCGTCGCCGGACCCGGCACGGCAACGCTGTTGGCGCGCAGACGGGCGAACACTTCCTTCGCTGGCGCGTGGTCCCAGAGCGCCGCGTCAGGACACGAATCGAGCCACGCCGGATATCCCGGCAGCCACGTCTCGCCGAAGCAGACAAGCTGAGCGCCTTGTTTCGCCGCCTTCTCGGCCAGCGAGATTGTTTTCCGCAGCGTGCCCGCCAGGTCGAGGAACTCCGGCGAACCCTGCACGATGGCGACGCGGATTGTGCGTGAGGTCATGCTCATCAGATTCGGGAATGGCGCTTTTGGCTCTCAGCTTTTGGCCTGTGGCCAAGGGCGAATCGCTAAGGGCCGATGACGCTCTTCTCATTTCTGCCGGCCGCGGCTCCCGTTCTCCCACTCGTCCCACAGGCGCAGCGCTTTCATCTGGTCGTCGAGGTGGGTTTCGCGCATGAGCTGCTCGATCTCCGGGCGTGACTGGCGGCTGAACTTCTCCCGCGAGTGCGCCAGCGCGGTCGTGAGATACGCCGCGATCGCCACGTGCCGCTTCAGCCGCTCCAGGTCCACCTTGTCGAACGTATCGCTGGTCGCGTGGTAGTTCACCAGGTAATTGTCCTCTTTCTGGTTGGCCACGAAGTTCGGCACGCCCTCGATCAGGAAGTCGTAATTGTCGGTGCCCACGAACGCGTCGGCAGTGAGCTGCGTGGCGCCGAAGCGTTCCAGCGGACGCATGGCGCGCGCCAGTTCGGTAGCAATATCTTTGCGGCCTCCGACGGAAAAGCCTGTGACCTCGCCGATGCCGGTGTCGAAGATGACCACGCCCGCCATGTTGTCGAGCTCGGCGCGGTGCCGTTTGGCGTAGTCCCACGAGCCGAACGTGCCCTGCTCTTCGCCGGAGAACAACACGAAGCGGATGCTGCGCCGCGGCTTCACGCCTGACGCTTTGATCGCCCGCAGCGCGTCCACCACCAGCGCCGCGTTGCAGCCGTTGTCAAGCGCGCCGGTGCCGAGGTTCCAGGAATCCAGGTGGGCGCCGAGTATCACGAACTCATTTGGGCGTTCCGAGCCGCGCAGCTCCGCGATCACGTTCGACGTATGGATGGGCGGCAACACGCGATTGGGCAGCGACAGGTCCACTTCCACCTGCTTTCCTGCCGCCAGCAGCCTCGCGATCCGCTCGGCATCTTCCCGCGCGATCAGCACCTGCGGAATGCCGAACACTTTGCCGCTGAAAGTATTGATGTGGCGATAGAGGATGTCGTGCTCGCGCGTCGCGGTAAAGGCAATGGCGGCCGCTTTCGCCTTCGCCGCCTGATCGATGATCGCCGGCGCTTCCAGGTACTCGGCGAAGAGGTCTTCCCACGTCTTCAGCACGCCGGAGTGAACCAGCACTACCGTGCCGCTGACGTCGCCGGCCTTGGCGAAATCGCCAGGCGTGCCGCGACCGATGTCCACCACGCGCGCACGCGTCTTCGCCAACGGCGACGACCAGGCGATGGAAATGGCACGGGCGTGGAAACGAGTGGGCGCCGTCACGTCGAGTGAGGTCGCGCCTTCCTCCCAGCCCTGCGGCATGGTGAATTCCTCCGTCGTCACCGAGTCGGCGCCGGCGGCCTTGAACGCCTCCCGGGCCCAGGCGATGGCGCCGTCGAAAGCCGGCGTGCCGGGCACGCGTCCGCCCACTTCATCGGTCAGCTTGCGGAGGTTCTCGCCGAGCGGCGAAGGCTTCAGCGCCTCTTCGATCACGCGCTCGCCCGGCATCTGGGCAAGGGCGGCGGCAGAAAGAAACAAAAGAGTGCAAATCAGCAGTCGCTTCATGGCGCGCGATTAGAAATGATGAGAGCGGCGAGCGCAACCTGCTACTTGGGATCCAGATCAATCCGCACCGTCATCAGATCGGTGCCGAACAGTCTGACCAGCGCGGCGTTTGACGCAGTCCCCGGCTTCACCGTCTGCAGCCAGCGCTGGCGCTCCAGGGGGTCTGGTCGTGGTCATGCGCGGCGGCCCTGAGGCGGAGGTCTGGCGCTGGTCGTTGCTCGTGTCGCTGCTGGGAGTGGTGCTGCTCGGCATCTCCGGATGGCCCGGGGGAACACTGGTGTTTCGCAACCAGATCGGCGTGGACCACCGCTACGCCAACGCCGCACAATTCCGCGAGCGCGAGTTGGCGAGCTGGAACGATCCTGCCTGCAACACCGGCGAGCTCGGCCAGGGCCAGATGATGCTGCTGCGTGTGCGCGGCGAGCGGGTCGTCATCGGCCGCTGCTCCGACGGCATCGTCGCCTTCAGCGACCGCTGCACGCATCGTGGTGGACCGCTCTCCGACGGTGCTCTGGTCGGCTGCACGGTGCAGTGTCCGTGGCACGGTTCGCAGTTCGACGTCCACACCGGCCGCGTCGTTACCGGACCGGCGAAGAGCAAGATCGAGGCCTACGAAACGGAAGTCCGCGGCGGCGAGGTTTACGTGGCGCCGAGGGGGCTGGAGCGGAAGGCGGCGTAAGGCTTGTCATCCTGAGCGCACGCCGGCCCCGCGAAGCGGGAGAGGCCAAGTCGAAGGGTCCCTGCTGACCCTCGGCTGCACGGGTCGAGTAGGGGTCCTTCGACTCGCCTTCGCGAATCCTCAGGCTTCGCTCAGGATCACTTCGGGAGCCTAACGACTGTCCAGCATCTTGATCGTCTCCAAAATCACGCTCCCCGAGATCCCCAGGCTCTTCGCGGACACCTTGTCGATCGTGTCCTCCGGCGTGTGGTGGAAGACGTTGTTGTAGCCGTAGTCGAGGTCGATGATGTCGGCCACCGGCACGCCGATGCGCGCAAATGGCAGGTGATCGTCCTCAACCGCCGTCTGCTGTTCGAAGAAGTAGGAGCGGTAGTTGAGCTTCGCAGCCGCCTGCCCGACCAGGTCGAGCAGCCAGGGCGTGGAGTTGGTGTCGCGCTGAATATTGAGGTCGCGATCGCCGATCATGTCGGCGAGCAGGAACGCTTTGATCTTCGCGGCGGTCCCGTCAGCCTTCCACCTGGCGGCGAGATGCTTGCTGCCGTAGAGGCTGTCGTCGGGCGTCCACTGCCGGATGGCTTCCTCGCCGTCGAACCACACCAGCCACACGCTGTATCCGTCGCGCCTGCCGCCGCGCAGATGATTGGCCAGCTCGAGCAGCAGCGCGGTCGTCGAGCCGCCGTCGTTGGCGCCGACAAACGTTTTCAGCGGATAACAGGTGTCATAGTGCGACCCGACAACGATGATGCCGTCCTTCGTACCCGGAAACTTCGCGATGATGTTTTTCATCGCGAACGTGCCGGCCGGAGTGGAGGCGGTGAAGGCGTCTTCCTCGGCCTGGTCTTTGGCCAGGTGCGCGTGCAGATACTCTTCCAGCTTCTTGTGCCCGGCGCTGCCCACCGGCCGCGGCCCCATGGCCACGACCTCGCGCGTGTACTGCATCGCGCGTTCGCCGCTGAACGGGCCGGTCGCGGGCGCAGGCTGCGATTGCGAAATCTTCTTAGCTGACGACTTGCCCGCCTGCGCGCAACCCGGAACAGTGAATGCGAGGCCGATCGCCGCGGTCAGCGCGAGGCCCGCCGCCTTAAGGGTGGCGGCCTTCATTGCGCGGCTTTCTTCGCCGCCCGCTTCTTACGCTGTGCGGGATGCACAATCCACGCGACCCCGATGCTCAGCAGGTAGAGCGCCACCATGGGCGCGGCGAAGATGCACATGTTCAGGATGTCGGTCGTCGGCGTGATGATCGCGGCAATGACGAAGATCACCAGGATCGAGTAGCGCAGGTTGCGCCACATCCAGCCGGGCGACACGATCCCCATCAGCGAGAGGAAGAACACCAGGATGGGCAGCTCGAAAATGATGCCCATCCCGATGATGATGGTCAGGAACAGGTCCGTGTACTCGCCGATGGTGATGATCGGCTTGAACTGCTCCCCGTAGCCGATCAGGAAGTCGAGCGCCGCCGGGTACACCAGCTTGTAGGCAAAAAATCCGCCGGCCAGGAACAGGAACACGCTCGACGACATGAACGGCAGCACGTAGCGCCGCTCGTGGCGGTACAGCCCGGGCGCGATGAACGCCCACACCTGGTAGAGCACAAATGGCGACGCGACGAACACTCCCGCCAGCAGCCCGATCTTCAGATAAATGTTGAACGGCTCGGTGGGATTGGTGAAGAACAGGTCGGGCGAGAGTTTGTGCCGGACCAGCGCCTGGTCGATCGGCACCTTCATGTACTTGTAAATGACCTCGGCCTTCCACCAGCAGGCGAAGAACCCGGCCGCGATGAACACGATCGACCAGATGATCCGCCGGCGCAGCTCCTCGAGGTGCTCGAGGAAGCTCATGCTGGCCATGGGCTCGCGCCCGGTGGCGGGCGGCGCCGGTTCCACTTCCAGTTCAGGCATCGTATCCGTGGGTTTCGTGGTGGGAGTGCAGCTCGGCGTCAACCGCCGGGCTGCTCGAAGTGGTGGAGGGCAATTGGCTCACCGTGCCCTCCGGCGCGGCCGCCGGCGGCCCGATGCGGTTGGCTTCCTGGTACTCGATTTCCCGGATTTCCTGCTCGAGCTGCGACTTGAACTCGTTTGACGCGCGCTTGAATTCGGTCAGCGCGCGGCCCAGCTGGCGCCCGATCTCCGGCAGCCTCCGCGGCCCGAAGATGATCAGGGCCAGCAGGAAGATGAAGATCATTTCCGGCATTCCCAGGTTCATTGCCCAAATCCTTCCCCCAGCATGATAAAGCAGTGGCGGCACGCGGGCCAGCGGCCGCCGTGGCCATGCAACTGGAACCCGGGCGCAAGCCGGGTGTTGTCCGGCGTTCTCTTTTTTCAGGCGTTTGCAGCCTGAGTGGAAGCGCGCCACGGGCCTTGCGCATCTATTTCTCTGGTGGCTTCCGGGCCGGGCACGCGTCTAAGCCGAAAGTGTTTTGGGCGCGTGCCGGAGCCGATTCGCCGGCACGGGAAGCCGCGCAACAGCGTGCTATACTGCACGTAATTTCCATGCGACCGCGTGTTTCGCGAGCACGCGGCCGGGGGTGTCAGGTCAACGATGGCCACCAGTTCTCGCCGCTCCTTCTACTCTGTTTTCATCGTCATCCTGGTGTTTGGCTGCCTGGGCGCCCTCTTTGGACAGCGCATCGGCGCCGGCGCCGCCTCGGGTGACACTGATATCCGCGACAGCCTGCGTAACTTCTCCCAGGTCTACGACCTCGTGGAGAAGAACTACGCTGAGCCGGTGAATGCCGATAAGGCCATCTACAACGGCGCCATCCCGGGCATGCTGCGCGTGCTCGACCCGCACTCCAACTTCTTCGACCCCAAGAGCTACGCCCTGCTGCGCGAAGACCAGCGCGGCAAGTACTACGGCGTGGGCATGCAGGTGGGTCCGCGCAATAACAAGGTCATCGTGGTCGCGCCGTTCGTGGGCACGCCCGCCTATCGCGCCGGCCTGCGCCCGGGCGATGTGATCGTCGCCGTTGACGGCAAGAGCACCGAGAACATGAACACCGGCGAAGTCGCCGACCTGCTCAAGGGGCCCAAGGGCACCACCGTTCACATCACCATCCTGCGCGAAGGCGTGGACAAGCCCATGGAGTTCACCCTCACGCGCGACGAAATTCCGCGCTACAGCGTCGACGTCCACTTCCTCATCCGGCCGGGCGTCGGCTACATCCACATCACCAACTTCAATGAGACCACCGGCCACGAGGTCGCCGAGGCGCTCGATCAGTTCGGCGATCTGAAGGGCCTGGTGCTCGACCTGCGCGGCAACCCCGGCGGGCTGCTCAGCGAAGCGGTGGACGTGAGCGACAAGTTCCTGCCCAAGGGCGCGGTCATCGTTTCGCACCACGGGCGCGCTTCGGCGGAAAAGGTCTATCGCGCCAGCCGCGGCAATGGCGGCAAGGCGTATCCGGTGGTGGTGCTGGTGAACCGCAACACTGCCTCAGCGGCTGAGATCGTGGCCGGCGCCATCCAGGACCACGACCGCGGCCTCATCGTCGGTGAAGCCACGTTCGGTAAGGGCCTGGTGCAGACCGTGTATCCCCTGTCGGAAAACACCGGCCTGGCGCTGACCACGGCCAAGTACTACACGCCCAGCGGCCGCCTGATTCAGCGCGAGTACTCCGGCGTCTCGCTCTACGACTACTACAACCACCTCGAGAACGAAGACAACAACCCGAACAAAGAGCTGAAGACCACCGACAGTGGACGCCAGGTGTATGGCGGCGGCGGCATCACGCCCGACATCAAGAGCCCCGCCATCAAGAACAACCACTTCCAGGACGTGCTGCTCCAGCACTTCGCGTTCTTTAACTTCGCCAAGCGCTATCTGATCGGCAAGCACGTGGACCGCAACTTCGAGGTCAACGACGCGGTGCTGCACGACTTCCGCACCTTCCTCGCCGACGAGAAGGTCCCCTTCACCGACGCCGAACTGCAAGACGTCAACGACTGGGTGAAGGCCAGCATCAAGAGCGAAATCTTCATCGCGGAGTTCGGGCAAGCCGAGGGCCTCAAGGTCCGCGCCGAAACGGACCCGCAAGTGCTCAAGGCGCTCGACCTGCTTCCCAAGGCGAAGGAACTGGCCGACAACGCGCGGCGCATCATTGCGCAGCGCACCGCCACCATGCGCGCCGGCAGCCAGTAAGCGATTCCGAACGCGTCAACCCAAAGCCTGCCTCACCGGCGGGCTTATGTTTTGCGGTACGGTGCTGGCGTCTTATTTCCGGCAAGGTTCTCACCGCGCCCGGTGCATTACCCCACGTAGTGGGTGGGCACGAAAGGAAAGCCATCACGGCCCATGTGGACGCGGGCGACCTCGCCCGTGCACTCGCAGACCGGGCCTTGGGTTTCGTTGGGGACCCGTCCCCTCCCCTCCATAGAGTACTCAGGCCCTTCAGCGGATTTGCAGGCGGCGCTCTGGCCAACGTGAGCAGGTGGTCGGTCTCAAAAGCATTTGAACCAGTGGAGCGATTGCCAAACTAGCGGGTTGACGTTTCATGGCGCTTGCTCCCTCGCGGGGGGGGGCGCGTAGAGTCGCGGAGTGCCTGAGCGCGAGCTGGATGCGCGCTCACCGGAGGCCCGCGATGACCAGCTTCGCGCTGAGACTTTACGTCTGCGCCGCGACAATTCTGTCCTTAGCCGCAACCTGCTTGGCGCAGACGCCTGCCCAGTCCAATACGCCGCCGCCCGTCCCCGACCACGCCGCCTACGCCCGCATCTTCCACGAGATTGCGGTGCTCAAAGGCATCGCGGACGAGGCGCAGAAGAAAGGCGACGACCGCTCCAACCTGCGCAGCATCGTGCGCAAGGAAGCGCGGCTGTCGGAGTCTGAAGGCGCAGTGCTTGAGCGGATTGCCTTGCAATGTGAGGCGGACCTGGCCGCGCTCGATGCTCGCGCTCAGGTCATTATCAACAAGTATCTGGAGCGCTATCCCTACGGCATTGTCAACAGCAGCATTCCCATGGCGCCGCCTCCGCCCGAGCTCAAACCCATGCAGACCGAGCGCAATAACCTCGTTCTGCTGGCTCGCGACCGCCTTCGCAATGAGCTGGGCGAGGACTCATTCGCGAAGTTTGACCGGTACGTAAAGAAAGACGTAACCGAAACACAGGCCACCTCCCCCGCGCGCTGATCCAAGGAGACATCATGAAGAAAGCCGCCATTTCCGCCCTATTGCTGTTGCTCCTCGCTCCTACCCACGTCTCCGCCCAGGACGGCGGCGGTGGCGGCGGCACTCCCGGCGACTCAAGTGGTATTACAGGCAGCACAACGATCAGCTTCGACGCGAACAACAATAAGATTATCGCCACCTGCACGACTCAGCTTGACCTGGACATCCAGGAATACTACCGCCCTAACGTGCGCTGCTCGATCCTCGACGATAACGGCAATGCGCTGGCTGGGCAGACCCTGACAGGATGGGGAACGGCGACGGTAACACTCCAAATCGATGCCCAGCTCGACACCAATTACACCGCGCAGGGCAGGCATTACGCCGAGGCTATCATGTCAGAGCCGGTCTGGCAGAATGGGCACTGGGTGACGATGTACAATGATCTCGTTAATTTCTTGTACATCATGGGCTTCAACTTCACCTGCAATTGCCCTATTGTACGCAACCAAGGACCCGGTCCTGCCGTTCAGGGTAACGTGGACAATCTGTATACCAACCAGACCAGGAAATCCTTGAGAACGCCGCCCGCTCCGCAGTTTGATGTGGAATACGCCAGCTTTATCGCTGTTGATCACGTTACCGTTCCTAGCTACTGCTTCTTCCAGGGGCAGTTGGCCCCAGCCATATACAAAGGCGACGGCGGCCGAGGAACGGTTCGCACCCGTGAAGTCATTACGCTGGCTCCGGACACTGGGAACTGGAGCAACTTCCAGCCTGGCACGGGTTTGAGTGACCGGTACGCGTGGGGCTCGCCGGCAAACGGCTCGACTCTGTCCGCCGCTGATGAAGACCATGTACCGAATGACTGCTATTTCTGGGATGCGCAAGGGCAGGCGCCGTCCGGTGGTTTTACCGCCGACCCGACATTCCCCGCAGCGCACCGGGCTCAGGTGCACTTCGTCGGAGCTGCAAGCGACCCGATTCAGGTGTTCTCAAACGACATCGACTGGGATGTCACCGTGGTCATCAACACGACCACTCCCGCAAACCCGACCGCCACGATCACATACAGCCACGACTGCTATCCCGATCATCAGGTTAAGGTAAATGGAACCGTTGTCTATCATTTTGCCGCCCCGGACCATGACTACCTTTCAATAGGTCGCTGTCTTGCGGGACTAAACTCAGTTGGACCAACGCAGATAGGCCCGCTGGCAGTGACGGGACGGTAGCAGGAACCATGCCAGCGACCCCCAAGCCCGGACGAAGAGCAATTTGGTTATTACTGCTGATTTTCTTTTCTGTGCAAGCCTTCGCTCAACCAGGCGAGAAGCTGACGTCATCACCTCGACCGCTTGCAGAAGAGTTTCAGCAGATGTTGCGACAGCGAAGCTGCGCCGATGATTCCTACAATGATCACGATGTTAAGCAGATTTCAGACAGCATCCTGAAGTCGCAGGCTGCTGAGGTCCAGGTCACGATGCCCGAATTTTCTTCGGCAGTCAAAGACTCGCGGTTGGACGCGCGTATCTGCGCTGCCGTAGCACTCTTTGCCGTTAGTGCACGGCCGGACAGCGCAACACTCCTTCGTGACCACCTGCCGGATGTCGCTCGGGAGCTGAACTCACCGGATCAGCGGATTCGGAGCCTGGCCTTAATGACGCTCGGCGGCCTTCAGCCTGCGCCTCCTCCCGAGGTTGTCCCGATCTGGTTGGCCTATCTGAAACGTACCGATGTTGATGAATACGTGCAGGCCGGGGCGGTCGGCGCGGTTATACGAGTTGCGGCCGGCGATAAATCGGTGATAACCGCAGTACAGGGCTTCTGGCGCCGCCAGTTGACGGAGCAATCCAGAGTTCGCGTCCTGAACGGGCTCGCTAACATTCGTAGCCGCGAGGTTCCAGCCGATTCGAGGCTGGTGGAAATAATGATTGAAGGGCTGCAAAGCGAAGACCGCGCAGTCCGGTTCACGGCCGTTCAGGGAATCGCCCGCATGGGCAAGGAGCCGGTGCGTCTGGCGGAACCTATTCTTCGCAAATTGGCCGAAGAGGCCGAACCGACCCAGGGTGACGATGTTTCCCGCCGGACGGAGGCAGAGATCAGGGACTTTGCGCGTCAAGCGCTGAAGCTCCTTGAAAGCGCACCGCAAAGGCCTCGGAGCTAGTATGGCCCGGGTGGCCCGACGTTTCCCCGTCGCCCAGCGCACCGCCACCATGCGCACCGGCAGCCAGTAAGCGATTCAACCTGCAAGGAAGAAGGCCCGCCTCTATGGGCGGGCCTTTCGTTTGTCATCCTGAGTGCAGCGCCGCCGCATTGATGGGCAGCGCCCGAACCCGCTTTCCTGTCGCGGCGAATACGGCGTTGGCGACGGCGGGCGCGACGGGCGGCACGGCTGTCTCGCCAAATCCGCCCGGGCGATCGGCGCCCTCGATGATGTGTACCGCGACCTCGGGCGCCTCGGCCATGGTGATCACGCGGAAGTCGCGATAGTTCTTCTGCACGGCGGCGCCGCCCGGCGGGACAGCCCGGCGCTGGCACCCGCGAAGCGTCGGGTAATGCAGGGTGCGACTGGTTTCCCCGCACGGCAGGCTACGATTTTTTCTGTCGCCTGCTATAGTCTCTGCGCGTCGAGGTACTATGCCGGTTTCCCCCGACCCCGCCTTCCGGATCGTGATCGAGCGCGCATTGCGCCTCGGCCGGGGCCTGCTGCCCCTGTTCGAGTACAAGGTGTTCAGCGAAGCCGGCATCCTGCTGGGCCGGGGCCATGGGGGCGACCCTCAGGAAGCGCACACGGCCGCCCAGGCCCTGGTCGAGTTCATTCGGCAGTTTCAACGAGCAGCTTAGCGGCCGGCCTGCGGCGCCCGCGCCCGGGGGATGCGCACTACTTCGCCGCCGCCGTCGCTGTTTCCGCCGCCGCCGGGGCGTTCTTCACGTACTTATTGAACCAGTTCACCATCTCCCACAGCGTGTGCTCCACCGACTCGCGCGCGGTGTAGCCGTGCGCCTCATAGGGCAGGGTGACGTAGCGCACGTTGCCGCCGTTGCCCTTGATGGCCTGGTAGAGGCGCTCACTCTGGATGGGGAACGTCCCCGAATTGTCGTCCGCCTCGCCGTGGATGAGCAGGATGGGCGACTTGATCTTGTCGGCGTAGCGGAACGGAGAAATGTTCATGTACATCTCCGGCGCCTCCCAGAAGGTGCGCCGCTCGCTCTGGAAGCCGAACGGGGTCAGCGTGCGGTTGTAGGCGCCGCTGCGCGCCACGCCCGCGCGGAACAGGTCGGAGTGCGCCAGCAGGTTGGCGGTCATGAACGCGCCATAGCTGTGCCCGCCCACTCCCACGCGGTTGCGGTCGGTCACGCCGATCTCGACCGCTTTGTCGATCGCAGCTTTCGCGTCAGCCACAACCTGATCGACGTAGGTGTCGTTCATCGTGCGCGCGTCGCCGATTACCGGCATGGCCGTGTTGTCCAGGATGGCGTAGCCCTGCGTGAGCAGGAACAGGTGCGAATAGCCGGTCGGGATGGTGAAGCGATACTGCGAGCCCGAGAGCTGCCCGGCCGTATCGGCATCGCTGAATTCCAGCGGATACGCCCACACAATCGTGGGCAGCCGCTCGCCCTGCTTGTAGCCCGCCGGCAGGTAGAGGGTGAAGTTCAGGTCCACGCCGTCGGCCCGCTTGTAAGTGACGAACTTTTTGGTGACGCCCTTGAACTGCGGCGCCGGGTCGGGGAAATGGGTCAGCGCCTTGCGCTCGCTGGAGCCCGCCGTACGGACGTAGTAGTTCGGCGGATCGCCGGGTGTCTCAAAGCGCGTGAGGAAGCGAGTGCCATCGTCGGAGAGCAGCGAGGTCACTTCTTCAAAGGTCTGGTCAGCGGCCTGGAAAAGACGTTCGGCCTTTTTCGCCTCCAGGTCGTAGCGGTCGAGGAACGGGAAGTCGCCGTTGCGCGAGGCGCCATCGCCGCGCAGGAAAATGCTGCTTCCCTGCTGCCACAGGACCAGGTGCCCGCTCGGCAGCATGCGCGTGACCGGCGCTCCCGCGTCTTTGTAGCGCTCGCGAATATTGCGGGCGAAAAGCACCTGTGGCGCTTCGCCGGGCTTGTCGGCGTTGAGCATGAGCGTGCGCAGCCAGCGCTTGTCGCGGTCGTAATCGCTCACCAGCAGCAGTCCGTTGTTGCCCCAGAGGTATCCACCGGTGGAGCGCGCCCCAACGCCGCCCACCCCGGCCGCGCGCGGAACAAAGCGCTTCTCCAGCTTCGCCAGTTCGACGGCCGGTGTGGTGAACGGGGCCGCCTGCATCATCAGGCGATCGCGGAAGTCAGCCTTCTTGCGCGGATCGCCGCCGTCAAGCGCTTCTGCCCAGACCAGCGTGGCCGGAGCATTCGAACGCCACGCCCAGCTCCTCGGCCCGGTAACGACGCCCTCGATGGGCACGCCCTCTTCCGACGGCACTTCGGCCACGGTGTGCTCGAGCTTGCCCGTCCTGTCCCAGACTTCGACCGTGCGCGGGAACTCGCCGACCGTCACCAGGTACGAGTAGGGATGGTGGATCCTCGCCACGAGAATGTGCTTTCCGTCGGGCGACGGCGAAATTGTGCCGAACACCGCCGGCTTACCTACCGGCGTGGCGCGGCCGCTGGCCACGTCCACCATCGCCAGCTGCGCGGTGGCGTAGTAGTCGAACAGCGCCACATCGTGCGGATTTTTCAGCAGGTCTTCGTAGGTGGCCACCGGCGCAGGCTTGCCGTAGCTTTCCTGTACGTTCGGGCCATCGGGAACGTCGGCGGCCTTCGGCGCCGCCCCGCGGCCGGCCGGCACGGTCGTCACCAGCAGCGACTTGCTGCCCGGCATCCACTCCACCGGATCGCGTCCGCCAAAGCCGCTCGCGAAGATGGCGCTCACCGTCACGCCCGGCACTTTGTGCGCGGTCGCGCTGCCGACATCGCCGACCCAGAGCTCGATGCCGTTCGCGGTGGTGTTGGTGAAGGAAAACTTCTTCCCGTCAGGCGAGTACCTTGGCACGCTGACCAGCGCATTCGACGGTAGAGCGACCTTCTGCTCCTTGCCGCCGGCAATCGTCACGATGCGCAGGCCGATGTTGTGCTGGATGCGGTGTGCGCCGTTCGTCGCGGGATTGATGCGCAGCCCGGCGAGCCGCAGCATGGGCGCCGCCAGGTCACTGATGGGCGGATTGCGGAGCCAGTCCACCAGGATCACGGTGTCGCGCGTAGGGCTCACCACCAGTTCCGGCGTGGGCGACGCTTCCACCATGGCCGGAATCGGGTCGGGCGGCCGCTGATACTTGAACGGCGCGTGCGCCGCCACTGCGGGCGTGTCGGCAGCGAAGGCGGCTAGGGACGCGAACAGCAACAGAAAGAGCAGGACGAGTGTTGAACGGGTGCGCATGGATCTCCTCACATCAGCGGGCTGGCGAAGCGAAAGTTTCGCTCAGAGCTGATGAATTGACAAGCCGGGTACGGGCCGCTGGGCAGCGCTTTCCGGCGTGGCCGCCGGTGACAACAACCCCGAAGCCAAACGAAAGTTCCGGGGCTAGGCGCTTTGCGAAGCGATCTCTGGGCTGCGCCGGGAGTCGAAGACCTTTTCGGCGCCCGAACAGGCCTTGCCGGGTCCGGCGCCGCGCGGTCGTGCGTGTTCGTGGCCTAAGTCCCTTTTCGGCGTCGTTTGCTATCTGGATGCGGCGCCGCCCGTCCCAGCGCACAGTTGCCCGCTACCCTCGCGGCACGGTAGCTTCGTACCGCATCCTCTTATATGAGCACCCTGAGACACGGTCGCGGACACGACACCGCGCTCGTCAAGATTCCGCGCAACTACTGCTTTGGCTGCGGCCAGGACAATCCCGACGGCATGCGCCTGCGCTTCCACTATGACGAGAAGCGACACCGCTTCGTGGGCCGCTTCCGCCTGCCGCGCCGCTACCAGGGCCCTCCCGGCCACGCCCACGGCGGCATCATCGCCACGCTCCTCGACGAAGCCATGGGCAAGGTCAACAAATTGCGCTCCGTCATCGCGCTCACCCGCAACATGCGCGTGGAGTATCTGAAACCCGTGCCGCTGGGCAAGCCGATCATCGTGGAAGGCTACGAACGCAGCGTCCGCGGACGGCGCCACCTGAACGCCGCGCACATCCTCAATGAACAGGGCGACGTGCTGGCGCGCAGCACCGGCGTGTTCATTGCGATCGATCCAGGACAGTTCATGGCTTTTCAACGCCGAGGACGCTGAGCCCCCCGAAAAACCCAGCGGAGAGCAAGCGATGTTCGAGCGCTACGCCGGGAAAGCCCGGCGCGTGATCTTGGGCGCCGGGCACCTGCACTCCGCCTCTGCGGTGAGAGAGGTTTAAGCTAAAATAAAGTGTTCCCGCCCAGCCACTGCTCACATCAGTAGGCCAAAGCGGGAGCGTGCCTGCGCACACGCGTTCGGGGGAGGGTTCTATGGCGGACAACAACGGCAACAAAAGCTTCAATCCCGGCGACACCGGGTTGCGCCTGAAGACCGGCCTGGCCGAGATGCTGAAGGGCGGCGTCATCATGGATGTCACCAACGCCGAGCAGGCTTCCATCGCCGAGAAGGCTGGCGCCGTCGCCGTCATGGCGCTGGAGCGCGTGCCGGCGCAGATCCGCGCCGAGGGCGGCGTGGCCCGCATGGCCTCGCCGAAAAAAATCCGCGAGATCATGGACGCCGTCTCCATTCCCGTCATGGCCAAGTGCCGCATCGGCCACTTCGCCGAGGCGCAGGTTCTCCAGGAACTCGGGGTTGATTACATTGACGAGTCCGAGGTCCTCACCCCCGCCGACGAGGCGCATCACGTGGACAAACACGCCTTCAAGGTCCCGTTCGTGTGCGGCGCGCGCAATCTGGGCGAGGCCCTGCGGCGCATCGCCGAGGGCGCAGCCATGATCCGCACCAAAGGCGAGGCCGGCACGGGCGACGTGGTCCACGCCGTCAAACACATGCGCTCGATCGTGCAGGAGATGAAGATCCTCACCGTGCTCGGTGAGGAAGAACTCTACGCCAAGGCCAAGGAACACCAGGCCCCTTACGAGCTGGTGCGCATCGTCGCCCGCGACGGCAAGCTGCCGGTGCCGAACTTCTCAGCCGGCGGCATTGCGACGCCCGCAGACGCGTCGCTGGTTATGCAACTCGGCGCCGAGGCCGTGTTCGTCGGCTCCGGCATTTTCATGGCGGATTCGGTCAATTTCTGCCCGCCCGATGAAGCCTATCGCCGCGCCAGGGCCATCGTGCTGGCGACGACGCACTATCAAGACCCTAAAGTATTACTTGAAGTGTCGCGGGACGTGCCCAGCTCGATGAAGGGCCTCGCCGTCGGCGCCATGAGCGAGGCCGACATGTTGCAAACGCGAGGCTGGTAAGCGGCTGAAGAAAATTCCTACCGCGGATTGACGCGGACAAGCGCGTATCACGGTTCGCTTTGGATCGGCGTTCATCCGCGCCGGTCCGCGGTAAGGTTTTGTTCCCATGACGGTTGGTGTTCTCGCACTGCAAGGCGACTTCGACGCGCATCGCCGCCGGCTCGAGCAGCTCGGGGCCCAGGTCGTCCTGGTGCGCAAGGCGGAACAACTCGACAACCTCGACGCTCTCATCATCCCCGGCGGAGAATCGTCCACATTCCTGAAGCTTCTCGGTGCGGAATTTGAGCGCAGGCTGCGCGATTTCGTGCGCTCGAAACCGACGTTCGGCACATGCGCCGGCGCAATTCTGCTCGCGCGTGAGGTGACCGGGCCCGAACAGCAGAGCCTGGGCGCGCTCGACATCGGCGTGCGGCGCAACGCCTACGGCCGCCAGGTCGACAGCGCCATCCACACCGCCGAAACTTCCCTGCCCGGCGGCCCGCTCGAAGCCGTCTTCATCCGCGCTCCCAAGATCGAGCGCGTTGGGAAAGAGGTGGAAGTCCTCGCGCGCGAAGGCAACGATCCGGTTCTCGTCCGCCAGGGCAAGGTCATGGCGGCCACGTTTCATCCCGAGCTGAGCGCAGACACGCGGGTGCACGCAGAGTTCCTGAAGCTGGTTCGCTGATTGACCGGCTGCGTGAGAAAATCCCGAGCGGAAGCGAAGGACCTATACCGCGGCCCGTGCCGCTCCCGGCGGGCCCTCACGAAAGTGTGGCATCCTGGGCGAAGTCCCGGTCCCGCGAAGCGGGAAAGGGCGAGTCGAAGGATTCCCGCCTTGACCCGAGCTGCGCGGGTCCGGATATGGCTCTTTCGCTGCGCTCGGGATGTAAGAACAAAAAGCAGAGCTGTAGGACCAAGCACAATCCCCTCTTGCAGCCCGTCGCAGCGCGTGTGCTATTCTTCCCGGCTCGCTAAAATTTGTGATTTCTGTGCAGGCGAGCGCGTGGTTCACTTCAGAACGCACGAGGCCGGAACAAAATGGGGCTGGCACTGCTGTTCGTTGTCTGGCTCATCACGCTGGCAAGCTCATATTTCTTCGTAGCGAAAACCTGGTGGATGCCGGCGGGCGCCTCCGCCTATGCGGCGCCGATTGACGCGCAGATCCACGTCACCTACATCGCCATGGGCGTGGTGTTTTTGGCGGCGCAACTCGCTCTCGGGTTGTTCTGCTGGAAGTACCGCGACCGCGAGCGCGCCAGGGTGGAATACAGCCATGGCAACCTGCGCATGGAAGTCACCTGGACGGTGCTCACCGCCATCCTCTTTATTGGCCTGAACCTGATGGGTTCGCGCGTGTGGGCGGAGCAGCGCTTTCAGGGCCCGAAGCCGGGCGCCATGCAGGTGGAGATCACCGGTCTGCAGTTCGCATGGTATTTCCGCTATCCCGGGCCCGACGGCAAGTTCGCGCGCACCAGGCCCGAGCTGATCGATCCTTCGGCCGGCCCTGAAGCGGCCGTCGGCGTGGACACCGACGACCCCGCCGGCAAAGACGACGTGGTCACCAGTACGCTGGTTCTGCCGGTGAACCGCGAGATCGACGCTACGCTGCACGCCGAAGACGTGATCCACGATTTCTTCGTGCCCGAGCTGCGCTTCAAGCAGGACGCCGTGCCCGGCCTCAACATTCACGTCCACTTCACGCCGACCAGGATCGGCGAATACGAAGTGGCCTGCGCCGAGCTCTGCGGGCTAGGCCACTACAAGATGCGCGCCAAGCTGCGCGTGGTAAGCGAAGAAGACTTCTCGAAATGGCAGGCCGAGCGCCTGGCGGAGAAACAAGCCCAATGACCGAGACCCATGCAGCCCATCACCCGCCGCAGGGATTCGTTCGCAAGTACATCTTCAGCCTCGACCACAAGGTGATCGGCATCCAGTATTACTTCCTCGCCCTGGTCGCCGTCTTCACCGGGATGTTTCTCAGCCTGCTGATGCGCATCCACCTGGTCTGGCCTGACGTGAACCTGCCCATCTTCGGCCACATCATGCCGGAGACCTACCTCACGCTGCTGACCATGCACGGCACCATCATGGTGTTCTTCGTGCTGACCACCGCGCCGCAGTCGGGCTTCGGCAACTACTTCCTGCCGATCCAGATCGGCGCCGAAGATATGGCCTTCCCCGTCCTGAACATGCTCTCGTTCTGGACGACCTTTGTTTCGTTCGTGGTGATGCTGGCGGCGTTCTTCGTGCAGGGCGGCGCGCCGCTTTCCGGCTGGACGTTCTATCCGCCGCTCAGCGCCATCCCGCAGGCCGGCCCCGGGCAGGGACTCGGTGCGGACCTGTGGATCGCCAGCATCGCCATCTTCTGCGTTGCGTCGCTGATGGGCGCGCTCAACTTCATCACCACCACGCTCGATCTGCGGGCCCGCGGCATGAGCATGTGGCGGCTGCCGCTCACCTGCTGGACCTGGTTCGTCACCGCCATCCTCGGCCTGCTCGCCTTCGGCGTCCTCCTGGCCGGCGGCATCCTGCTGCTCATGGACCGCAACCTCGGCACCAGCTTCTTCGTGCCCGGCGGCCTCGTCGTCAGCGGCGTGCAGATCAAACACCAGGGCGGCTCGCCTCTGCTGTGGCAGCACCTGTTCTGGTTCTTCGGACACCCCGAGGTCTACATCGCCATCCTGCCCGGCATGGGCGTGGCCTCGCAGCTGCTCTCCACCTTCGCGCGCAAACCGATCTTCGGATACCGCGCCATGGTGTACGCCATCATCGGCATTGGCCTGCTGGGCTTCATGGTGTGGGGCCACCACATGTTCATGAGCGGCATGAGCCCGTACTCGGCGTTCACGTTCAGCCTCATGACCATGGCGATCGGCGTTCCCTCCGCCATCAAGACGTTCAACTGGCTTGGCACGCTCTACCGCAGCCGCATCCGCTTCGCCGTCCCCATGCTGTTCGCGCTCGGCTTCGTTTCGCTGTTCGTGACCGGTGGACTCAGCGGCCCGTTCCTGGCGCAGCCCTCGATCGACAACTACCTGCACGATACCTACTTCGTTGTTGCGCACTTCCACCTGATCATGGGCGTGGCCGCCATCTTCGGCATCTTCGCCGGAACGTATTACTGGTTCCCCAAAATGTTCGGCCGCATGATGAACGACACGCTGGGCAAGGTCCACTTCTGGATATCGTTCATCGGCACCTACGCCATCTTCATGCCGATGCATTACCTCGGCATGGCGGGACATCCGCGGCGCTACTCACAACTCATCTTTGATTATTTGCAGCCGCTCAAACCGGTGCAGGGATTCATCACGATCGCGGCCATCATCACCATTGCCGGCCAGTTCGTGTTCCTCATCAACCTGTTCTGGAGCATGTTCAAGGGCGCGAAGGCGAGCGAGAACCCCTGGGAGGCGACGACGCTGGAGTGGACCGTTCCGTCGCCGCCGCCCTTCGACAACTTTGCCGGCAAGGCCCCGGTCGTGCACCACGGCCCGTACGAATACAGCGTGCCCGGCGCGACGAAAGACTTCATCATGCAGACCGACCCGGCCACGGTGCACGCGGCAGGCGATTGAGGTTTTGCAGAGACGTAGCTTGCTGCGTCTCGCTGTGACGACCGCATCCAACGTTATGGCGACCATGAACCCGACACTCACGCTCGACAAGCGGCACGGAGGGCGTCCGCCCGATCTGCCGCCGCACGGCGGTGGCGACGATGGAAACGACGCCGCCGGCGACGCGCCCGGCTATTACGAGCGCCTGCGCCGCTATCGGCTGGGTGTCGCCATCGGGCTCGCCTCGGTTGTCATGCTCTTCGTGGCGCTTACCAGCGCCTACATCGTGCGCCAGGGCCTCAGCTCATGGGACGACCACGCCGGCCAATACGTTGTTGACTGGCGCCCAATCCCGCTGCCCACCGCGTTGCTGGCAATCAACACGCTGGTGCTCCTGGCCTCCAGCTTCACGCTGGAGAAGTCGCGGCGCAGCCTGAACCGCTACGCCGCCACCGTGGGACTGCACGTCCCCGGCGTCGCCGAGGAGCCGGAACGTTCGTTTCCGTGGATGGGGATCACGCTCGTGCTCGGCTTCGCCTTCCTTGCCGGACAGGTCACGGCGTGGCACGAACTGCGTCGCGCCGGCGTGTTCCTGGCCACCAACCCCAGCGGCTCGTTCTTTTATGTGCTGACCGGCGCCCACGCGGCGCACCTTATGGGAGGCCTGCTGGCGCTGCTCTACGCCGCCTGCATGCCCCTGCTGCATAAGCCGCTCGACAGCCGTCGCCTGGCGGTTGACGCCACCGGCTGGTACTGGCACTTCATGGGATTGCTGTGGATTTACATTTTTGCGCTGCTCCACTTCTCGCGTTGACGAGGATGAACAAGGGATGAGCACTGCCGCTGAGCAAGTCGTTAGCTACCACGGCGAGGTGTACGAGCCGTCGCTGTTCCGCACTTACTCGAAGAAGATAGGGATGTGGCTCTTCCTGCTCTCCGACTCCCTCACTTTCGGGGCGCTGCTCTTCGCCTACAGTTACGGGCGCATCTCGGTTCCGCACTGGCCCACGCCTTTCCACGGGGAAAGCATTGCGCGCGCCAGCATCATGACCTTCTTCCTGCTCACCAGCTCCCTGACCATGGTGCTGGGAGTCGCCGCCGCCAATCGCGGCGACCGGAAGTGGACCACCGGGTGGCTGCTGGCCACCATGCTCTGCGGCGCCGGCTTCGTCGTGCTGCACGGCATGGAGTGGCACGGCCTCATCCATGAAGGCTTGCGGATCTCCGGCTTCACCGCGCCCCCGCACGTGCAGACCACCGGCGAGTTCGCCGACATTACCAAGTCTGCCCCGCAGTTTGCCGGCACCTTCTTCACCCTGACCGGCATGCACATGCTGCACGTGACCATCGGCGTCGTTTATCTGGGCGTGGTCGCGCTGCGCAAGAAGTTCCTGCCCATCCTGGCCATTCTGTGGCTCGTCGCCTGGCTGGGGACGCCTGCCTGGAGCCCGTTCCACTACGGCGCGCACGTGCTGCTGGTCTCGCTCGTCGTCTGCGCCTTGGTCCTGTTCCTGAAGCCCAAGGACTACACCGCGCACGACGTGGAAGTCAGCGGCTTGTATTGGCACTTCGTGGACCTGGTGTGGATGTTCGTGGTTCCGTTTGTTTATCTGCTGAACCTCGGTCACTAAAGAAGATTGGGAGTAGAACAATATGGTTGACGCACCGGATGTCCATATATCTGAGCCCGCGGCAACGTACAAAGATTCAATGGGCAAATATGTTGTGATCTACATTTGCCTGTTGATCATTGCGGCATTGCAGTTCGTGATCGCGTATAGCCACGTGGGAACGGCGGCGATGTTTGCGCGCATGCTGTTCCTGGCGATCGTCGAGGCCGGGCTGGCCCTGCTGTTCTTCATGCACCTGTGGGCGGAAAAGCGCGGATTCCTACTGTTCGTGCTGATCTTCACGGGATTTGCGCTGATCACCATGCAGTATGGCTGGACAGACAGCTTCCGCATGGAGCTTGGAGTTCCTTACACCCAGCCGAAACCAGGAGTCGTGCAGCAGTGAAGATGAGTTTCAGCAGGCTTGTGATATTTGCAGTGGCGGCATGGGTGGCGGTGGCAGTGCCCATGCCGGCGTTCTCCCAGAGTTGCGCGTTGTGCTACACGCAGGCGGCTTCGTCGGGCGCGCGGATGATCGAGGCATTGCGCAGCGGAATTCTGATCCTGGTGGTTCCACCGACGATCCTTACGGCATTCGCTTTCTTTGTGCTCCACCGGAAGAGCCATCAATTCAAACAGGCCGGGGTGAGTGACGCGGATCGCTGGTAGGGTATTTAAGCCTTCGGCATCAGGATTCAGGCAGCAGACCTTCGGG